>CAIYYE010000436.1 GCA_903930395.1 uncultured beta proteobacterium | reverse complement strand
CAGCCAGCCGTCTTCTTGAACGACTTGCTTTCGTTCTTGCCGCCGGCATTGTCGAACTTGGCACGGATTTCATCGCCTTCGACGATGCGCTTGTCCTTGAACTTGTCCAGGGTCAGGTCATCGGTGATGTTGATGGTGACCGCATCACCGCTCTTGCCGTCCTTGAGGATGGCCTGGGCCGATTTGCCGTCGCCGGCCATCTTGATCTTGGTAATGACGCCGACCATCTTGACGTCGTCGGCCAAGGCTAGCGGAGCGACGGTCATGGCCGATGCAGCGAGGGCGATGGAGACGAGCAGTTGAGTGATGTTTTTACGCATGGTTTGCTCCTGCAAATTGGGTAATCAGAACTTTACTTCAAATGTGGCGTAGGCGTTGTAAGCCTTGGCAAGCGGCGCTGTCGTCATCATCTGGCCGTTCACGTCGGAGATCCTGACCGGTGCGCCAACCCAGTTGTTGCTGCCCGTGTACTGGAAATCGTAGTACTGGAAGCCGAGGCGGAAGAAACTCTTGGCCATGACCGACGAGATCGGCCTGGCGTTCAGCTCCTGGATGGCGTAAACCTCATACACGTTGCCGCGCGTACCCACCTTGGACGTCCACGAGTCGCCGGCAGCCGGGGCAAAAGTGATCCAGTTCTTCGAGCCATGGTTGTATTCAACACCGAGCTTGGTCTTCGACGGCAAGTCGTAGCGCAGGCCGACATAGATCGCGCTGCCGGTCTTGCTGCTTGGCGCTTCCGGATTGAAGAAGGCACCAGTCATCAGGCCCTGGAAGCCGAACTGCGACGAAACCTTGTCGTTCGGATGGGTGACGCTCATGCCAGCATCGGCAAACCAGTTGAGTTCGCCGGGACCGACGCGCTTGATGGTGCCCAGAGCACCGAGACCGTACCAGTCGATATCGCCGAGATTGGTTTTCGGCATGGTCGTGCCGAAATAAGTGCTGGCCATTTTCGGCGCATCGAAAATATTCATGCCGCGGTTCCACTGCAGCCAGACGCGTAGCGGATCGGTGTCGATCGGCACGACCGAGAGGCCGACCATATCGGTATCTTCCAGCGAATTGGTCAGGGCCTTGCTGAAGCCGCTCTCGTAGCCACGGCCGTAGCAAAGCTTGCCGTAGGCACCGGGCAGCGCGTCAATGTCGGGCGCCCAGCCGACGGTCATCCCGTCGAAAGCGTAGTCGACGAGCAGTGCCGGCGTGCCGCCCGTGCCCGGACGCGCCGTATTGGCCCGCAAGTGGCTCGGCGCACCATGCGTCGATGGCCGGCGACCGACCGAGAACCAGATATCCTGCTCGGCGATGTTGCTCCAGGTGGCATAGACGCGGTCGACATTCAGGAAGCTGCTCGACGGAATATGGCCAAGCGTGCCGTCAAAGACACCAACGCGGTCGGCGAAGAAGGGGGCAGAACCGCTGTTGGTCGTCGCCCCCTCATCCGAGGCGCCGAAGGTCTTGTACATGAGCAGGCGGGCGGAGACTGAAACGTCTTGCGCCGCCTTCATGTTGAGGTCGAGGGCGAAACGGTTGCTGTAGAGGGTTTCGTTTTTGGGTTTGTAGGATGGAACGGTGACGGCGTAGCCACCAATCGCACCGGCCATCGCAGCGTTGGCGCCCATGAAAGCCTGCGCTTGCGAGAAGGTCTGCACGCCGGCCATGCCTTGCGCAAAGCCCATCAGGCCAGAGAGCGCTGCAGCATTCGCGGGCGAAGGGTTGGCGAAAAAGGCAGCCTGCAATTGATTCTGGGCATTGGCGAAGGTGGCGTTCACGTCCGTAAACGTCTTCGTTTCCCCAGCCAGACTATCCACCCTGAACTGGTAATCCCCACCCACCGTCAGCCATTTATCCAGCGACTTCTCTTCGTTCTTCTGGACCTTTTCCTTGACCTCCCGGACGTCGGCAATCGCCTGCCGGTTGGCCTCCTGGTTGGCCTGAACCTGGGCCCGCAGGGACTCGATCTCCTTGGCCATGGCTTCGATTTTCTTCATGAGCTCGGCATCGGCAGCCTGGGCGCCGAGCGGGATGAAGAGGCTGGCGATCAGACTGGCCAGCAGGGTTCGCGTGGTGTTGCGATGCATGATCATTTTCCCCTGTGAATCAATCCATTACTGTGCCTTGGCGGCTTGCGGCTCTTCGTTTACATCGTCGTCCCAGCCGGTGACCATGGCCTTGAAGTGAGCGGTCGGCGTATGGCCGGCAGTGCCGAGATAAACGTGGGCGATGAGGAAGAGCAGCATGAGAAAGGCGCCGAGCGTATGGGCCAGGGCGATGAGGCCGAGCGATACACCGCCAAGGCCGACGCTACCGAGCTGGTTGTAGAACAGGTAGAAAAGGCCGGAACACCAGAGCAGCGGGTTGATGAACAGCTTGACGCCGAGATAGGCGACCCGTTGCAGCGGGTTGTGTTTGCGGTTCTTGGTCTTCAGGTAGGGGTGATGTTCGCCCTTGAACATCCCGAAGGCGTAGAACAGCGCGACGTCGAGCATCTTGTTGGTGGTCGGGATGTACTGACGCCATTCGCCCGTCGTGAAGTGCCAGAAGATGGCGAAAACCCACAGCCCCATGAGCCCCCAGGCCGAGGTGGTGTGCAACTCGGCGGCCTTGTGCCAGCCCAGCATCGAATAAGTGCCATGCACCTCGAAACCGGTGACCAGCATGGTGATGATGAGCAGGGCCTGGGTCCAGTGCCAGAAACGTTCGAAACCCTTGAAGATATAAACGCGTGCCATGTTTTTCCCCTTAGTGCTTGCGCTTGGCGGTCAGGATGCGGCCGATGCCGTGGCCGATGACGCCGAGCAGCGTGAGGGCGGCAAGCGCCCAGCCGGCGGTGTCGAGCAGTGCGATGTGATCGCGCCCACGGCCGGGGATGTAGATGCCATCAACCTTCTCGAGGCGGCCATTGCTGGCGTGGCAATCGTTGCAACCCAGCGCCTTGTCCTTCGGCGCGACCATGTGCGTGATCGGCCACATGGCAGCGGTCTCGATGAAGTCGTACTTGCCGGAATACGGCTTTCCGGCAGCAGCCATACCAGCGGCGATGGCTTTGTCCCAGTTCAGGTTCGTCCAGTAAGCGGAATCGTCCTGACCGGCCAGATGGTTGATGGTCAGTGTCTTGTTCTCGGCATCGAACGGCTGCTTGCCGCGGAACAGCTTGACCGGCCAAATCATCGACTTGCCGTCATCGGCCGAGCCTTCGAACTTGCTGATGTAGATCGGCTGGTTGGCTTTGTCGATCTTTTCGTCGGTCAGGGTGTATTTGACCTTGCCGTTGAACCACATGTATTCCGGCTTGACGTTTTCTTCATAGACGAAGTCACCCTTGATGCCGAGGTAGATATCGTGGCCATCTTCGTTCTTGATAACCAGCGGCTTGCCGTTCGGGCCGCGCTTGCCGGCGGTCGACCAGTCCCAGGACATCTTGGTCGGCACGTCGCCACGGGCGAAGGCCGGGATGTGACAGGTCTGGCAAGCCAGCTTGTCGGTGTGGTCGTTGAGCTTGGCTTCCTTCTTGTGCGGCGCCTGGCCATGGCAGGACTGGCAGGTTGCCGGATTGCTATGGTCAGCCTTGCCACGGATATGGGCGCCATCCTTGTCCTGGGCGGTCGGTGCATAGCGGCTGCCCGGCACCTGGTGGCCTTCCGTCTGATGGCAGGTCGAGCACGTAAAATTCAGACCCTTGGCGTCCATGTGGACGTCCAGCGCCTTGTCGGGCGCTTCGAGCGAACTGTCGAGATCGCCGTGCTTGACGCCATCGCCGCCGCCGCCGTAGAAGTGGCAGGCACCGCAGGTGTTGCGCTTGGTCGGGCCAACTTTCTGGGCGACATCGCTGAGATTGACGGCGCGGATGATCTTGCCGGAACCGGGTGGGAACTCAGTGTCCTTGACCACCGGATTCCCGGCAAAGCCTGCCGGTTTCTTGTATTTACCGGTCTGGTCGTGACAGACGAGGCAGTCGACATTACTTTCCGACGTCAGGTCGAAGTTCGGACCATCCGTGTTGTAACCGACGTGGCAACTTGCGCAGGCCTTGTAGTTGGAGGTGACCGAGGTGCAGAAATTGTTGACCACATGCTTCTTGCCGAGCAACTGCTGGCTATCCGGATTCCGGAATTCCCATTTCCAGTGCTGGGTCAGGTGAATCTGCTTGGCTGCCTCGGTGTGGCAACTGATACAGGCCTTGGTAACCTCCGGCCCGGAAGCAAATTCCTTTTGCAGTTCCTTGAACTTGCTATGGTCTGCCGTCGATTTAAGCAGCTTTTGTGCTGCTGGCGACGTATCCGGTGCATTGGCCGGATAGGCTGAACTCATGAACGCCAGAGCGGCGAACACGGCTACTGCTTGCTTGAACACTTTCATGATTTCCCCTTGTTACAAGCCGATTGGCTTCGGATTGTGGCAGCCCCGCCGGGACCACAACACCAAGGGATAGATTAGTTACTACTAATATTACAATGTTGACCTTCATCAACATCCGTTGGGTTTTTGTATTTATTTTTCTGTGTGGCGCCGGAAATAAAAACGGGAGGCCGCAGCCTCCCATTTTGAT
>CAIYYE010000435.1 GCA_903930395.1 uncultured beta proteobacterium | reverse complement strand
GGCCTCGGCACCGAAATCATCCTGCTCGGCACCGGCAAAAGTCTGCGCTTCCCGCCCGGCCCCCTGCTCCGCCCCTTCGCCTCAGCCGGTATCGGCCTCGACGTCATGGACCTCAAAGCGGCCTGCCGCACCTACAACCTCCTCGCCGCCGAAGGGCGCAAGGTTGCGGCGGCGCTGCTTTTCGACTGATCAAAACCGGGAGAAAACCGGGGACGGACCACGATTTTCGGAAAATGTTGGACGATGCTGTTGAACTGAGGGACCTGCGCTCACCACCGGGCAATCGCCTGGAAGGCCTTGGCGGCGACCGAATTGGCCAACACAGTATTCGCATCAACAACCAGTGGCGCGTGTGCTTCGTTTGGACCGATACCGGTCCGATGAATGTTGAAATCGTGGATTATCACTGAACGAGAGGTGCAACATGGCAACCAACAAAATTCGACCGATTCATCCAGGCGAAATCCTCCGTGAAGAATATCTCGTCCCCTTGAGCATGAGTGCCAATGCTCTGGCGATGGCATTGCATGTACCAGCCCCCCGGATCAACGACATCGTGCGCGAGCGGCGCGCCGTAACACCGGATACGGCCCTGCGCCTGGCGCGCTACTTCGACACCACGGCACAGTTCTGGCTCAACCTGCAAAGCACCTTTGATCTAAAGCAGGCAGAAAGTCAGGCCGGGAGCCTGATTGCCGAAGAAGTACGCCCTCTGCAGCGGGCCGCATAGTTCTATCGCCGCCGACCACTCCGGGACTCAATCAAGCCTGTCCCGCCCTCACCACGGATAATTCTGCTCCCAGGCCCAGGCATTGGCGATGATGGTTTTGAGATCGGCGAACATCGGGGTCCAGCCGAGTTCTTCGCGGGCTTTTCGGGAATCGGCTACCAGGCGTGCGGGATCACCGTCGCGGCGGGGTTCGAAGCGGACTTCGATGGGGCGGCCAGTGACCTGGCGGGCGGTTTCGATGACCTCGTTGACCGAGAAACCGCCACCGTTGCCGAGGTTGTAGCGACCGCTCCCCTGGCCGGCCAGCAGGCGTTTTACCGCCAGCAGATGGGCAGCGGACAGGTCGTTGACGTGGATGTAATCGCGGATGCAGGTGCCGTCCGGTGTGTCGTAATCGGTGCCAAAAACAGAAATAGCCTGGCGCCGGCCCGATGCGGCCTGCAGGACCAGAGGGATCAAATGGGTTTCCGGATCGTGACGCTCGCCCAGTTCGCCCTCAGGGTCCGCCCCCGCCGCATTGAAATAGCGCAGACAAACCGACTCCAAGCCATAGGCCGACTCGTAGTCAGCCAGAATCTGCTCGACCATCCACTTCGACCGGCCATAAGGATTGATCGGTGCGGAGGGCAATGACTCATCGATGGGAATGCGGGTCGGCTCGCCAAAAATCGCTGCCGTCGAAGAAAACACGAAACGCTTGATCCCGTGGGCCAGCATGGCATCGAGCAGCACCTGCGTGTTGGCCACGTTGTTGCGATAGTAAGGTGCGGGATCGCGGACCGACTCGCCGACCTGGATGAAGCTGGCGAAATGCATCACGGCATCGAACTGATGATCCGTAAACAGCTTGTCGAGCAAGGCACGATCGGCAAACGACCCCTCGACCAGATCGCCATAACGAACCGCCTGGCGATACCCGGTTGAAAAATCATCGAGCACGACCACCGAGACCCCGGCGCCAACCAGCGTCTTGGCCATATGGGAGCCGATATAACCGGCCCCGCCCACCACAAGAATCTTCATAGCGAAATCTCAAGCAATATTGGATCGAAGCGCAAAATCACGCCCCTCACTGACGGCCGTAAGTATCCTCAAACCGGACAATATCGTCCTCACCGAGATAGCTGCCGGACTGCACCTCGATCATCTCAAGCGGCACGATGCCGGGGTTTTCCAGACGGTGCCTGACCCCCAGCGGAATGTACGTGGACTGGTTTTCAGAGACGAGAAACACCTCCGTGCCCCGCGTCACCTGCGCCGTTCCGCTGACCACGATCCAATGTTCGGCGCGATGATGGTGCATCTGCAGCGACAGCGAAGCGCCGGGCTGGACGCTGATGCGCTTGACCTGGAAACGTTCGCCCGAATCGACCCCGTCATACCAGCCCCAGGGCCGATAAACCTTGCGGTGCCACTGGGCCACGCTACGCTTGTCGGCCTTCAGGCGATCGACGATTTTCTTCACATCCTGCGTCGCATCGTGATGCACCACCAGCACCGCATCATCCGTCTCGACGACGACCAGATTGTCGACCCCGACGCACGTCACCAGCCGGCTCTCCGAAATCGCCAGCGTATTGCGGCAGGACTCGAGCATGACATCGCCCCGGCTGGCATTGCCCTCGCCAGACTTCGGCAGCACCTTCCACAAGGCATCCCAGGCGCCGACATCCGACCACCCGGCCGACAGCGGAATCACCGCACTGGCCGGCAGGCCCGGCTCACCGGTCGTCAGGCGCTCCATCACCGCATAGTCGATCGAATCAGATGGGCAGGCCGCAAAGCGCTCGGCCGACACGCGGACAAAATCGCCATCGGCCAAAGCCGGGTCCAGCGCCTCCTGGCAGGCCGCCAGAATATCCGGCCGGCAGAGCTTGAGCGCCGCCAGCCAGACCGAAGCGCGCAGCACAAACAAGCCGCTGTTCCAGAGATACTCGCCCGAATCCAGATAAGCCTGCGCCACCTCGCGCTGCGGCTTCTCGACAAAGCGGCTCAGCACAAAAGCCCCCGCGCGCTGCCCGAAAGCCGCCCCCTTCTGGATGTAACCGTAACCGGTCTCCGGGGCATCCGGCGTAATGCCGAAAGTCACGACGCTACCCGCCT
>CAIYYE010000434.1 GCA_903930395.1 uncultured beta proteobacterium | reverse complement strand
TCCGGCCCTGCTGCGGCCAGGCCGTTTCGACCGTCAGGTCGTCGTTCCCCTGCCCGATATTCGTGGCCGTGAGGAAATTCTCAAGGTTCATATGCGCAAGGTGCCGATTTCCGGCGATGTCAAGGCCGACATCATCGCGCGCGGTACGCCGGGTTTCTCCGGTGCCGATCTGGCCAATCTGGTCAATGAGGCTGCCCTGTTCGCCGCTCGCGGCAACAAGCGTCTGGTGGACATGGAAGATTTCGAGAAGGCCAAGGACAAGATCATGATGGGCGCCGAGCGCCGCAGCATGGTGATGACCGAGGAAGAAAAGACCAATACGGCTTACCACGAGTCCGGTCATGCCGTGGTTGCCAAGCTGGTGCCGAAGTCCGACCCGGTGCACAAGGTGACGATCATTCCGCGTGGCCGTGCTCTGGGCCTGACCATGCAGTTGCCGGAGCAGGATCGCTACGCCTACGACCGTGAATACCTGATGAGTCGGATCGCCGTGCTGTTCGGTGGTCGGATTGCCGAAGAGTTGTTCATGAACCAGATGACGACCGGCGCCTCGAACGATTTCGAGCGGGCAACCGCGATGGCCCGTGACATGGTGACCCGTTACGGCATGTCCGACCTCGGCGTGATGGTCTATGGCGAGAACGAGGGCGAGGTATTCCTCGGTCGCTCGGTAACCCAGCACAAGAACGTTTCCGAAGCGACCATGCAGAAGGTCGATTCTGAGATACGTCGCCTGATTGACGAGCAATATGCGCTGGCCCGCCGCCTGCTCGAAGAGAATCGCGACAAGGTCGAAGCCATGACCAAGGCGCTGCTTGAGTGGGAAACCATTGATGCCGAGCAGATCGACGACATCATGGCCGGCAAGGCGCCGCGTCCGCCCAAGCCTTCGCAGGCCAGTCCGCGGGCGAGCACGCCGAGCGATACGCCGGGTGCGGAACCGAGCGCTGCAGCGACGGCCTGATGGGTCGTCTTGTTGAATCGGCCGGGAGTCTCTCCCGGCCTTTTGTTTTTTTGCCATGACACAATTGCACTGCGGCCCTTATCGGCTATCGCTAGCTCGCCCCCTGGTGATGGGGATCGTCAATTTGACGCCGGATTCCTTTTCCGGCGACGGCCTGGTCGGCAATGTCGAGCAGGCGATACGCCACGCCAGGGCGCAGTTCGAGGCAGGTTCGGACATTCTCGATATCGGTGCCGAATCGTCGCGGCCGGGGGCTGTTCCAGCCTCGGAAGCCGACGAATTGAGGCGCCTGCTGCCCGTGCTCAAGGAAATTGTCGGTTGGGGTGTGCCGATCTCGGTCGATACCTACAAGCCGGCCGTCATGCGTGCCGCCCTGGATGCTGGCGCGACGATGATCAATGACATTACCGGCCTGACCAATCCAGATGCCCTCTCTGTCGTGGCTGGCAGTGATTGTGCGGTCTGTGTCATGCACATGCAGGGGGTGCCCGGCACGATGCAGCAGACGCCGCAGTATGGCGATGTGGTTGGCGAGGTGCGGGCTTTTCTCACCAGTGCGGCGGCG
>CAIYYE010000433.1 GCA_903930395.1 uncultured beta proteobacterium | reverse complement strand
CGGTAATCAGGACAGGCTGGTGATTCTCGCTGGTTTCGTCGATCAGCCGATAGAGACTGGCCCGCGCCTCGCTTGCAGTCAATGTAGTCATGTTGCGCTCCTTAATTGGAGGAAAGCGTACGCCTTATCGTACGCAACGTCAATCTAGCACACCAAGCATCCAGTTGAATGCTGAAACCGGCTGCCATTGATCTGCCAGCCAGCAAAAACTTGAGCCACCTGCGCAGGCGTCCGGAAACCGTGGTCCGTCCCCGATTTAGCCGGTGTCAAGTTTGAAGCGCAACAGGTAACGAGTGATTAGTTTGTAGGGTTCGGCAAGGATTTTTGCTGTTCTTGGTCGAGGAGTTTGGAGAAGACCTCGCGCGGTGTTTGATAGCCCAGGATTCGCCTTGGGCGGTCATTCAGGCGATTGGCGATGGCGTTGAGTTCTGGCTGCAAAATACCGGCCAAGTCGGAACCCTTGGGCAGATATTCCCGAATCAATCCGTTCGCATTTTCGTTGCTGCCGCGCTGCCAAGGGCTATGCGGATCAGCGAAATAAACCTGGATATTGTTCGTGCGGGCGAGATCGCGATGACGGGCCATTTCGCTGCCTCGGTCATAGGTCATGGTTTTGCGCATAGCGGGGGCGACGGTCTGCAACAGCCGGGTAAAGCCGTTCAAGGCCGATAGTGAAGTGCAATCGTCCATCTGGGCCAACAAGACGAACCGGCTGGTCCGCTCGACCAGGGTGCCCACCGCCGATCGGTTGGCGGCCCCTTTCAGGAAATCCCCCTCCCAATGCCCCGGCACCAGCCGATCCTCGACCTCGGGCGGGCGGACATGAATGAGGACGTCTTCGCTGACGAAACCCGCCTGTTTGCGATTGGCACCCCGCGACCGCGGCCAGCGATTGACATGCCCCTGGCGCAGACAGGCAATCAATTCGCGGCGCAACTCGCCCCGTGGCATGGCATACAAGGCGGTGTAGATCGTTTCGTGGCTCACGTTGCGAGCATAGCAGTCCGGATAGGCGTGCTTGAGATAGCCGGCGATCTGATCGGGAGACCAGCCGTCCTTGAGCCGAGTCTGCACCTCGGAGAACAGTGATTGGGAGGAATCAAGCTTGCGTCGGCGCCGGCGGGTAAAACGAGCCATGTGGGCACGCATGCTGGCGCGCCCTGCCTCATAGGGAAGCTTGGCGCAGCCGGCCATGGCGTGATGTTTGGCGATCTCACGGGTGATGCTGGACGGTGACCGATTGAGTTCGCGGGCAATTGCCCGCGAACTCCATCCATCTCGAAGGCGCAGCATGATGCAAGCGCGCTCCGCCCCATCCAGGTGTTTGTAGTGGTGCCCCATGTGCAACGCCTCCTGATCAAAAAGAGAGAATGTGTTGCACTTAATTATTGAGTCCAGCTTTCCTTGGCAGGTAATAGGGGACAGACCCCGGTTTTTCGGCTCAGCTCAGGACAGGCCCGTCGAAGGGCAGCTTGCCAAGGGCTTCGACAGGCTCAGCCCGAACGGGCGATAAATTACGAAGCGGGCTGACAGCCAAGGCCAGCGACTGTCGGCAGTTGCAATCGGCCGCCGACGATGGCCGGGGCCGGGCCGGTATCCGAAGCCAGCCAGTCGGCCGTCGCCAGGCCATGCACCGCCTCTGGCGCCACGGCCGCGGCGAGGTGGGCGCAGGCGAGCAGGCCGCAGGCGCTTTCCATAATAGG
>CAIYYE010000432.1 GCA_903930395.1 uncultured beta proteobacterium | reverse complement strand
GCCAATCACATCTCGTGGATCGACATCTATGTCATCAACGCCGTCCTGCCGGCGGCCTTCGTATCGAAGGAAGAGGTGCGCCACTGGCCGCTGATCGGCTGGCTGGCGGCGAAGAACGATACGGTGTTTCTGCGGCGCGGCAGTCGCGGTCACGCCAAGGTGATCAATCAGCAGGTCGCCGAGCTTCTCGACAAAGGCAAGCACGTCGCCGTTTTTCCCGAAGGAACGACGACCGATGGCCGGGGTTTGCTGCATTTTCATGCCGCCTTGATCCAGCCGGCGCTGGCGGCGGGGCGGCCGGTCCTGCCGGTGGCGCTTTCCTACTGGGAAGTCGATGGGCAGCGCAGCCTGGCGCCGCGTTACGACGGCGATATCACCATGGGCCAATGCACGGCCGCCATTCTTGGCCGAAAACGGCTGATTGCCCGGCTGGTGACGACACCGCTGCTCGGTCTGAACGGTGAAGACCGCAAGCAGGTTGCGGGCAAAGCACGCGAGGCTATCGCTTGGGCAGCTGGGCTTCCGCTGGTGAACAGTCCACCTGAAATACCTGCCGGTCTTCCAGCCGAACCGCCGTCAGGTGTCCGCCCCACAGACAACCCGAATCGAGCGCCAGCAGGTTGGGCGTAATCTTCAGGCCAAGCGCCGACCAGTGGCCGGTGACCAGTACAGAGTTGGCACTTTTCCGTCCAGGCAGGTCGAACCAGGGGACGTGACCAGCCGGAGCGTTCGCCAGCTTGCCCTTGACCTTGAACTCCATGACGCCATCCAGCGTACAGAAGCGCATGCGGGTCATGGCATTGACGATGACGCGCAGGCGCGGCCAGCTGCTCAGGTGATCCGACCAGCCGGCTGGCTCGCTTCCCCACAGGTTGAGCACGAATTCGCGGAAATCCGGGCCTTGCAGGGTGATTTCCACCTCGCGGGCCAGTTCGCGGGCGCGGGCGGCCGTCCATTGCGGCAACAGGCCGGCATGGACGAGGCAGTACTCGCCCTCGGTGTGGCAGAGTGGCTGCTGGCGTAGCCAGTGAAGCAGTTCATCGCAGTCCGGGGCGTCGAAAATTTCCTGCAGCGTATCGTCCTTGCCGCGAAACTTGGCGCCACCTTCGGCGACCATGAGCAGATAGAGGTCATGGTTGCCGAGCACGGTGATGGCTGCCGGCCCCAGTGATTTGATCAGGCGCAGGGTGTTCAGCGATTGCGGACCGCGATTGACCAGATCGCCGACCAGCCAGAGACGGTCGCTGGCCGGATCGAAGGCGCAACGCTCAAGCAAACGCTGGAGCGAGTCGTAACAGCCCTGGATGTCACCGATCGCATACGTGGACATGGCAGCGATTACTCGACAGTGACCGACTTTGCCAGATTGCGCGGCTTATCGACATCGGTGCCTTTGACCAA
The DNA here is from genome assembly GCA_903930395.1 of uncultured beta proteobacterium. GTDB lineage: Bacteria > Pseudomonadota > Gammaproteobacteria > Burkholderiales > Rhodocyclaceae > Azonexus. The sequence continues at coordinate 7,353 of CAIYYE010000432.1, read as the reverse complement.
TGCAGCATGGTAAGACAGCAGTTGCAGCGGGATGACATGCAGGATGGGCGACAGTTCGCCGTAATGCTCAGGCAGGCGCAGGATATGGACGCCATCCGACTCCGGGATTTCCGAGTCGGCGTCGGCGAAAACATAGAGTTCGCCACCGCGGGCCTGGACTTCCTTGAGATTCGATTTGAGCTTGTCGAGCAACTGGTCGTTGGGCGCCACGGAGATGACCGGCATGTTGGCATCGACGAGGGCCAGCGGGCCGTGCTTGAGTTCGCCGGCCGGGTAGGCTTCCGCGTGGATGTAGGAGATTTCCTTGAGTTTCAGGGCGCCTTCCATGGCTATCGGGTAGTGGCGGCCGCGCCCGAGGAAGAGGGCGTGATGCTTGTCGGCAAAGCGCTGGGCCCAGACCTTGATTTCATCTTCAAGCCCGAGCACCTTGTTGACGGCCACCGGCAGGTGACGCAACTGGTGAATGTAGGTGGCTTCCTGCTCCGCGCTCAGTCGGTTCCTGACCTTGGCGGCGACCAGAGTAAGCAGGAAGAGCGCCGCAAGCTGGGTGGTGAAGGCCTTGGTCGAGGCGACGCCGATTTCGGGGCCGGCGCGGGTGATGAAGCGCAGGGCGCATTCGCGGACGATGGCCGATTCGGGGACGTTGCAGATGGCCAGCGTTTTGTTCTGGCCGAGTGACTTGGCGTGGCGCAGCGCCGCCAGCGTATCGGCTGTTTCGCCGGATTGCGAGATGGCGACGATGAGCTGGCGCGGATTGGGTACGGAAGTACGGTAGCGGTATTCGCTGGCGATTTCGACATTGCACGGGATGCCGGCGATGGCTTCGAGCCAGTAGCGGGCGGTGTAGCCGGAGTGGCTGCTGGTGCCGCAGGCCAGAATCAGGATCGAGTCGACATCGGCGAGCAAGTTGCCGGCTTCTGCGCCGAAAATGCCTGGTTGTATGGTCTTGCTGCCACCCACGATTTCCAGCGTGTTGGCCAGGGCTTCCGGCTGCTCGAAGATTTCCTTCTGCATGTAGTGCTGGTAATTGCCCAGTTCGACTGCTGCGGCAGAAAGCTGCGATACATGTACCGGGCGCTCGACCGGCGTGCCATCGAGGCGGGTGATCCGGAGGCTGCCGGCGGTCAGCTCGGCAATGTCGCCATTTTCCAGATAGACCATGTTGCGGGTGACCTGCAACAGGGCCGAGGCATCGGAGGCGGCGTAATTGCCGCTCTCGGAAACGCCGAGCAGGAGCGGCGAACCTTCGCGGGCAACGACGACACGGCCGGGCTGGTTCTGATCGATGACGGCAATGGCGTAGGCGCCGACCAGGCGGCGGCAGGCGACCTGCACGGCCTTGAAGAGGTCGGGTTCAGCCTGCAGCGTGGCCTGGATAAGGTGGGCGATGCTCTCGGTGTCGGTATCCGAGGTGAAAACGTATCCCTGAGCGCTCAGTTCGCGGCGCAGGCTTTCGTAGTTTTCGATGATGCCGTTGTGGACGACGGCGATGTTGCCTGAAACGTGCGGGTGGGCATTGCGTTCGCTCGGTACGCCGTGCGTTGCCCAGCGCGTGTGAGCGATTCCCGTGGTGGCGCTGGTCGTGCCCGCCGCGACTTCGAGTTCGGCGACGCGGCCGGTCGAGCGGACTCGTTCGATGCCGGCGCGGCCAATGACGGCGAGGCCCGCCGAGTCATAGCCCCGGTATTCGAGTTTCTTCAAGCCCTCGATAAGTACCTGGACAATGTTGTTGCCAGCTGCTGCTGCGACGATTCCACACATGTTAGTAGTTAGTTCTTAGGGGTTGGAAGGGGTTTGCTAGCAACTAATGACTAGCGACTAAATACTATAGTACTCGCGATACCAGGCGACGAAGCGATTGACGCCTTCCTGGATGGGGGTGGACGGGGCGAAACCGACCCAGTCGTTCAGCAGCGCGGTGTCGGCGAAGGTGGCCGGGACGTCGCCATCCTGCATGGGGAGCAAGCGCTTCTCGGCCTTTTGGCCGATGGCCGATTCAATGGCGCCGATGAAGTCGAGGAGTTGCACCGGGTCGTTGTTGCCGATGTTGAACACCCGGTAGGGGGCCGTGCTGGTGGCCGGGTCGGCATCGTCCGGCACGTAGGCCGGATTGCGCTCGGCGTTGCGGTCCATGCTGCGGATGACGCCTTCGACAATGTCGTCGATATAGGTGAAATCGCGCTGCATGTTGCCGTGGTTGAAGACGTCGATCGGGCGCTTGTTGAGAATGGCGCCGGCAAAGAGGAAGGGCGACATGTCCGGACGGCCCCAGGGGCCATAGACCGTGAAGAAGCGCAGGCCGGTGGTCGGCAGGCCGTAGAGGTGGCTGTAGGTGTGCGCCATCAGCTCATTGGCCTTCTTGGTTGCGGCATACAGGCTGACCGGGTGATCGACGCTATCGTGCTCGGAGAAGGGCATCTTGGTGTTGCCGCCATAGACGCTCGAACTGGAGGCGTAAACCAGATGCTGTACATGGTTGTGGCGGCAGCCTTCCAGCACGTTCACGAAGCCGACCAGATTGCTGTCGACATAGGCGTGCGGGTTCTGGATCGAATAACGGACGCCGGCCTGGGCGGCAAGATGGATGACCTTGTCGAACTTTTCTTCGGCAAAGAGCTTGGCCATGCCGGCGCGGTCGGCGATATCGCCCTTGATGAAACGGAAACCCGGTTGCGACGTTAGCCGCTGCAGGCGGCTCTCCTTGAGTGCCACCTCGTAGTAGTCGTTCATGTTGTCGAGGCCGACGACCACGTCGCCACGCGCCAGCAGGCGCAGCGCGGTGCTCATGCCGATGAAGCCGGCGGCGCCGGTAACAAGAATTTTCACGATTCAGTCCTGCAGGGAGATACGCGATTTTACCGTAGCGCAGCAAAGGAATGCGGCCTGTTGCTGCATATTGACATGGTGTGCATGGCGTCCGGACGGGAGACCGAAGATCGCACGGTATAATGATCAGCTAGCGAATTTTCAAGGCCTGTCGCCGATGCTCAAAGTCCTGCTGATCAAAATGTCATCGATGGGCGACCTCGTGCACAATCTGCCGCTGGTCAGCGATATTCGTGCGCACTATCCGGATGCCCTGATCGACTGGGTGGCGGAAGAAGCCTACAGCCCGATTCCGGCACTGCATCCGGGCATCAACCGGGTCATCCCGGTCGCCTGGCGGCGTTGGCGACGCCAGTTGGGTCAGGTCGCTACCTGGCAGGAAATGAAAGCTTTCTCGGCGGCGCTTCGCGCCATCGATTACGACCTGATTCTCGACACCCAGGGACTCTACAAGAGTGCCGTCATCGCCCGGATGGCCCGTGGCTGCATCGTTGGCGGCGACCGCAACAGCATCAAGGAAGGTGGGGCTGCGCTGTTCTACAACAAGCGCCTCACCATCTCCCGCGCCCGCCACGTCATTGATCGCTGTCGGGCGGTAGGTGCCGGCGCCCTCGGTTATGCCATCGATACGCCCCGTGTTTTCGGTATTCAGGCCGAGCCGCTCAAGGCAGACTGGCTGCCGGACGCGCCTTACTGCGTTCTCATGCATGCGGCGAGTCGTCCGGAAAAGTTGTGGTCGGAGGATTACTGGGTGGCGCTCGGGCGCTATCTTCATGAACGCGGCATGTTTGCGGCGCTGCCCTGGGGCAGCCGTGAGGAACAGGCGCGCAGCGCCCGTCTCGCAGCGTTGATCCCGGGTGCCGTGGTGCCTCCCTTGATGGGCCTGGATGTCGCGGCGCACTTTCTGGCCGGCGCCCGGGTCGTGGTCGGGCTGGATACCGGTTTCACGCACTTTGCGGCCTCTTTGTCGCGGCCAACGATAGGCATATTCTGCGACTCCGATGGCGAGCAGGCCGCTGTTCAGGGTGGGGCCTACTGCGAGAGTTTCGGTAAAAAGGGGCAGCCGCCGGATTATGCGACCATCCTGAAAGCGGTCGATACAGCGCTGGCTAGTGTCGTTTAGCGCCTGCGCACCATGCGCCTGATCTATTCGCTCCTGCTTTACCTCATTACGCCGCTGATCTGGCTGCGCCTCCTTTGGCGCGGGCGAAAGCAGCCCGAGTATCGCCAGAATCTGGGTGAGCGTTACGGCTTTTATCGTCAGCCGGTGCCGGCAAAGCTCATCTGGGTGCACGCCGTCTCGGTCGGTGAAACGCGTGCTGCCCAGCCGCTGATCGAAGGCCTGCTGGCGCGTTGGCCCGAGCATCGCATCCTTCTCACGGGCATGACGCCGACCGGTCGCGAGGCGGGGCGCCAGGTCTATGGCGACAAGGTCATCCAGGCCTATCTGCCCTACGACTATCCGGGCGCTGTGGCGCGTTTTTTCCGCCATTTTTCGCCGGCCTTCGGCGTCCTGATGGAAACGGAACTCTGGCCGAATCTGCTCGCTGCCGGCCAGTGTCGCCAGGTGCCGATATTTCTTGCCAACGCCCGGCTTTCCGCGCGTTCGGCCCGTGGCTATGCGCGTTTTTCGGCACTGGCTGGCCCTGCCTTTGCGGCGCTGAGTGGCGTTGCCGCCCAGACTTCGGGGGATGCCGAACGACTCGCTGGTTTGGGGGCAAGTCCGGTCGAAGTGTGCGGAAATCTCAAGTTCGATGTGACGCCGTCAGCGGAAAAGATCGATCTCGGCCATCAATGGCGTCAGGCCATTGGCTCGCGCCCGGTCTGGCTGGCTGCCAGCACCCGCGAAGGCGAGGAGTCGCTTGTCCTTGACGCGTGGCGCCAGGTTGCCATTGCTGACGCCTTGCTGGTGCTCGTGCCGCGTCATCCCCAGCGCTTCACCGAGGTGGCCGGCTTGCTTCAGCAGCAGGGGGTGAAATCCGTCCAGCGCAGCGCGGGCTTGCCGACAGCTGATACGCAGGTCTGGCTCGGTGACAGCATGGGTGAGATGGCGGCCTATTTTGCGCTGGCCGATCTCGCTTTCATCGGTGGCAGTCTGCTACCGCTCGGCGGGCAGAACCTGATCGAGGCAGCGGCCTGCGATTGTCCGGTCCTGGTCGGGCCGCATACCTTCAATTTCAAGCAGGCGACCGAAGATGCCATAGCGGCCGGCGCTGCCTTGCGCGTCGACAGTCCGGAAATGCTCGGGCTGACGGTCAGCCGGCTGTTGGTCGGGAAAGCGGAACTGTCCGCCATGCGCGTGGCGGCGGGCTTGTTCGCCCGCGCCCATCAGGGCGCGGCGGAGCGGATGCTGGCGCTTATTGCGCGCTGGACGGGTCCAGCAGCGCGTTGATCTGGGCGACATCGTCCTCGCCGAGCGAACCGGTCGCGGCCTTCAGGCGCAGTTGTGAGAGCAGCGTATCGAGCGTGGCCCGGGCCAGGTCGCGGCGGGTGACATAGACCTGATTCTCGGCATTCAGCACATCGATATTGATGCGCACGCCGACTTCATAGCCCAGTTTGTTCGACTCGAGGGCCGATTGCGATGAAACCAGCGCGGCCTTGAGTGCCCTGACCTGGGCCAGACCGTTGGTTACGCCCAGATAGTACTGGCGGGCCGACAGTGCGGCGCCACGGCGAGCCGCCTCGAGACCGGATTGCGCAGCCATGCGGTTGGCGCTTGCTTCGCGCTGGCGCGAAACCGTCAGGCCACCCTGAAACAAGGGGATATTCAATTGCAGCCCGATATTCTGGTAGTCGGTGTCAAACGGCGTCGTGCCAACGCCGGAAATGAAACCATACGACTTTGAATGCCCCTGATTGGCCACCAGATCAAGGGTCGGATAGTGGCCGGCGCGCTGCTTGTCTACTTCGCGCGCCGCGATGTCGGCGGCCGCCTGCTGGATCTGCACGGGAATGCTGCCCTGCTCGGCGGCGGCCACCCACTGGTTCATGTCGCTCGGTTGCGGCATGGTGAGTTCGGCATCCTTGCGTGTGGTCGCGAGATTGCCCGGCATCTTGCCGATAATCGACTGCAAGGCATGTTGCTTGACCTCGAAATCACTTTCGGCGGCGATTTCCTGGGCGGCGGCCAGATCGTAGCGGGCCTGTGCCTCGTGCGAGTCGGTAATGGTTGCGCTACCGACTTCGAAATTCTTCTTGGCCGATTCGAGTTGCTGGGCGATGGCCGTCTTGTTGGCGCGCACAGCCTTGAGATTTTCGACGGCGTAGATGGCATCGAAATAGGCTTGAGCGACGCGCAGGATCAAATCCTGACGTGCCTGCACGAAATTGGCTTCGGCCTGTGCCACCTGCATTTTCGACTGGTCGTAGGAAACCCAGTTCTGCCAGCGGAAGAGCGGCTGCGACAGCGTTACCTGATAACCGTTCGAGTTGTACTGGGGCTTCGAGAGTGTCGGGCCATTGTGGACTGAAATCTCGTTTTTGTTCCAGACCGTATTGCCCGACAAGGTCAGGCTGGGCAGAAGTCCAGCCAGACTCTGCGGCGCCTTTTCACGGCCGGCATCGCGGGTCGCTCTGGCAGCTGCATAGGTCGGATCGTTATCCTGCGCATCGCGATAGACCTGCATGAGGTCGGCGGCAAACAGCGGGGAAGCGAGTAGCGGGGAAACGATCAGCCAAGCGAGTTTTTTCATGCCAACCTCAATAACGACGCATGTTGGAATCGACTTCGGCGGCCCATGCCTCAACGCCGCCCATCAGGTTGTAGACCGTGTTGTAGCCCTTGCGCTCGAGAAACATGGCGACCTGCATGCTGCGGCCGCCATGATGGCAGATCACGACAATTTCCTGCTCGGGGTCGATTTCGTCGCAGCGCGTTGGCACCAGGTGCATGGGGACGTTCTGCGACCCCGGCAGTTGGCAAAGTTCGGTTTCCCACGGTTCGCGCACATCGAGCAGTACGGGGCCGGGCCGGCTGGTGTCGGCCAGCCATTCGGCCAGTTGTTGTGCGCGAATCTGCTGCATCAGAACGAGAAACTGGCCTTGGCCGCGACGCCGTCGAGTGTCGGAATGACCGTTTCGAACAGGTTGACCGTGTTGTAGATGCCGTCAGCCGTGCAGGTGATCAACTGGGCTTCCATGACGGGGGCTTCGCCGACGATGACAGCCAGACGGCCGCCGACGCGGAGTTGCTTGAGCAGGGAGTCGGGTACGGCAGGCAGGGCGCCGGAAACGACAATGGCGTCGTAGGGGCCGCGCTGGGACCAGCCCTTGGCACCGTCGCCGAGTTCGACGGCGACATTGCTCACGCCGGCGCGTTCCAGGTTCTGTTTGGCCGTTTCGACCAGTTCCGGGCGGCATTCGACGGTGACGACGTGTTCGGCACGGGCGGCCAGCAGGGCGGCCATGTAGCCGCTGCCGGTGCCGATTTCGAGGACCTTGTCGGTTTTCTTGAGGCCCAGTTCCTGCAGCATCTTGGCTTCGATCTTCGGGGCCAGCATCATCTGGCCGCTGCCGAGCGGGATT
>CAIYYE010000431.1 GCA_903930395.1 uncultured beta proteobacterium | reverse complement strand
GCACAGGCATTGAGCAGCAGGGCGGACAAGGCAATCAGCAGCAGGCGCATGGCGTTCTCACTGGGGGAATTCGGTCATCAGTTTATCGACTATCCAGGCCGCTTCGGCCTCGGACAGAAATGCTTTCCAGGGCGGCATCGGGGTGCCCGGACGACCATAGTAGATCGTTGCTGCCAAGCCCTCGGCTGGCTTGTCGCGCAGAACTTCCGGCAGCAGGGCAGGTCCGAGCCCGCCTTTGAGCGTCATGCCGTGACAGGAGCCGCAATCCTGGCGGACCAGGTGCACCAGCTCCTTCTGGCGCAACGCATCCGGTTCCCCCGCAATGGCCGCGACCGACAGGAATAAAAGGCCAAAAATGAAATTATTCGGTGACAAGCACGACACCTTCCATTTCGGGATGCGGCCCGCAGTGATAAGCGTAGCGACCCGGCCTATCGAAACGGCGCAGCCAGCTCTCATCGGGAAACATCCGCTCGGACTCCAGGCCGGCTTCAGCCGGGAACAGCACGGAATGGCTGGTGCGCTTTTCGTGGTTGGTCCAGCGCACGCTGTCACCGACCTTGATGCGGATTTCTGCCGGCTGGAATTTATAGCCCACGATCTGCACATCAACCACATTCTCGGCCAGCACGGAAAAAGAAAAGAGCGCCAGCACAAGCGGCGCTCTTTTCAGCCACGGCCATCCGGGATGCATCACGAGTCCGGATGGCATGTCGCTTTACTGCTTGGCAGCCTTCACGTCGCCATCGGCACCCAGGCCAATGGTGTGGCCGAATGAAACGTGATGGAAACGACCGCCTGCATTGTCGGCGTGGATGGCGATGCCGAAGGGTACCGCCTTGCCGGCAGCCAGAACCGCGTTGCCGGCCAGTTTGCGCGTAAAGGTCACCGTGTAGGTATCGCCGGCCTTAGCGCCCTCTGCTGTTCCGCCTGATTTGCCGCCTGTCATGCTGCGCTTGTCGGCAACGAAACCGTCAGACGACTTGCCACTGCTCGCCCACTGCACCAGATCCAAGGCCCCGGCGGCGACGTACTTGGTTTTCTCCTTGCCCTTCGGCATGCCCTTGGCGTCTTCATGGCAGGCCGCCCAGCAACCGGCCTGATCAGCCAGCGGCACCTTGTCGTTCGGGAACATGACGGTGGCCTTGAGCTCGTTATCCTTGTCGGAATGGTCGAAACCGCCGGCCGGTGCCTTGAAAGTCAGGCGCACGTATAGATTCGTGGCATCGAAAGCCGCCTGCACGGTGACCGGATAAGTCATCGTCTTCGGCGCGCCCTTGGGTTCCATTTCCTTGCTCGACAGACGCTTGAGATCGAGGCTCAGCTTGCCGTCCTCGATATGGCAACCGGCGCAGGTCTCGCCCTTCTTCAGGCCGGCGGCACCGCTGTGCTCGCCCTTGCCCTGCAGCCATTCGATCGGCGCCGCGCCCGGGTGGAAAACATGGATCGTGCTCTTGGCTGCCTTGTTCCAGTCCGGTGCAGAAAATGCCGATGGCGAACCGAGCGCCATGAAAGTACCAATAACGGACAGGCAAACGAGATTTTTCTTCATCTGGGGTATCTCCACCAAAAATATTCTGCTCACTGCGCAGATTGCTGCTGATTCATATGCTACGGGGGCTTGCGCCCCCGTAGCCTT
>CAIYYE010000430.1 GCA_903930395.1 uncultured beta proteobacterium | reverse complement strand
TGACAGGTCAGGGCGTAGTTGGCGGCCCGGTCGGCGTCGGCTGCGAGGCTAAAAAGAAATTCCTGAGCCTCATCTGAAAGTCGGCTTTCGGCGGCGGTCGCTGCAGCGTTGGCGGCAGGATGATTTCCGGGCTGGGCGCCACCACAACCCTGCCGACGTCCGGGGTCGCGCAGCCCGCCAAGCCGGTGAGCAAGGCGGCGATTATCAGCCAGAGTTTTATCGATCTCGTCTTGTGCCTGAGCATGGGCCACCTCAATTTTATTGTTCAGCATGCTGTTGAGCCGTTCGGCCAGCAGCACCTTTTCGGTTTCGGCTTGGAGGATCCTGGCTGCCTCTACCTTCTGGGCTTCCACCGCCGCTACCCACCGCGCTTCCGTGTACCGATGGGCAGCCAGTCCGGCCACCCCAGCGCCGATCACCAACCCGGCGGCCGCAGCTATCAGCACATTTTTAATGTCAAACATCAGTAGGCCCCTTTCCCGGCTGGTTCATTCAGCCATTGGCGTTGGTCGGCGCTGCCGACGAACTGCTGCTCGATATTGTTGATGCAATGATCGCGCTCACCGGTCAACGCCAGGAACAGGCCATCAATCGCTTTCTCTAGCCATCCGCCATGATAGTTTCGGCCGATGTAGCTGCTCATGGTTTCATCCTCCGATGCGTCAAGGAGGAGCACGGCAAGGAACTGGTCAACCGACAGGAGCAAGCGCCACAATCTCCCTTTATTTTCAGGCACCGGTCGCCTCCGCTGGCTGGATCATAATCGCCCGATCCGGGCAACATCGAGCGAGCGCGGACAGATCCTGCCCCCGCTCACGGGCAGCCCATTCTTGGATGGTGACGTGCCCCTGCTGCTCGCAGGCGTCGACCAGGCCAGGCTGCAGGGCCTCGCACTGGTGGCACAGGTGGAGGCCTCGACATCGATTGTCATCTATGGTCAAGCGGTGGGTCTTGGTCACGTCCATCCCTCCAGGTGGTTGTAGGCAGCGACCTGCTCGGCCGTTGCGCCAGCAGCCGCCATGGCTTCGACCGTGGCTTTATGGATAACCTCCTTGCCCCAGATCGCGCCGTTGCGGTCGTAGAGGGCCGCGGCCAACTGGCGCATATCGCCGACAGTCATCTGGACAAGCACACGGTTGCCGGCGTTGTCGATGTCGGCGGTCATCCAGTACCCAGGCTGCAGGGGTGGCGGCACCCTGATGAGGGCCGTATCCGCCAAGCCAAGGTTGTTGGCCACCGAACAGCACGACTCGATGGTTTTGGTCGCCCAGTCGTCGGCATAATAGTGGCGGCCATTAAAGGCAATGTCTGCCCGCTGTCGCTCAGCACTGGTTGTCTCGATCTCGGCGATCTTTTTGGCGACAGCCTTGGCAACTGCCACCGCTTCCCTATCCTGTTGCCATCCTGTGATCTCAAACCAGACCCCATTATCCCATCGATATCGGTCAGGTTGTGATTGCCGCCACTCAATCTCTCGGTCCGTGAGGCCGCTGAAGCCGATGGCGGTTTCGACC
>CAIYYE010000429.1 GCA_903930395.1 uncultured beta proteobacterium | reverse complement strand
TGTTCATCGGCGTATCAGACTGATCGCCAACGCACTGGGCGCCACGGCCGAAGTCAGCATTGACGCCAGCGCGACCGCATGGACCCCACCGCCGACCCATCGCCGCTGGCTGTGCGCCATTGCCCAGGGCTGTGTGCTGCCACCGCTGGTCGGCCTGCGCATGGGCCAATGGCTGGCGCCCTTCTTTACCTACCACTATTTCACGGGCGACCCGGGTGACTCGATAGCCCGTGCCGTGGCTATCTCGGTCGGTGTTTTCCTCATCGCCACGCTCCTCAGCTTCGTCTTCGCCATCATCGGCAAGTGGCTCATCGCCGGCCGCCTGAAAGCCGGCAGCTACCCGCTCTGGGGGCTGACCTATTTCCGCTGGTGGTGTGCTGACCGGCTGATCGAAGGTGCCCCGGTCTATATGCTGAGCAGTTCACCGCTGAACATCTGGTGGCTGCGCGCCCTCGGCGCCCGGATTGGCAACGAGACGATCATCGGCAACATCACACTTCGCGCCCACGATCTGCTGCAGGTCGGCGACGGCGTCAGCATCGGCAATGCCGTCAACCTAGAAAACGCCCGGGTGGAGCGCGGCCAGCTCCATCTCGGCCCTATCATCGTCGAAGACAATGTCTGCATTGGCTCCTATGCCGTGCTCGAAGGTCATACCAAAATCGGCAATTACGGCCACCTGGAAAGTCAGTCCGCAGTGAGCGAGGGGCAGACGTTGCCGGCCAGGCGGATCTGGTCCGGTTCGCCGGCCCGCGATATTGGCGAATTCGACCCTGCCTCGATCCCGCCCAGGCCAGAGGTTTCTGAAACACGCCTGGCGCGCGAAGGCCTGTTCTACGTGCTGGGCGTTCTTGCCACGGCGGCGCTGTTCTTCATGCCGGTCTTCCCCAGTTTCATGCTGGTGGACTGGCTGGACAGCGGGTCTAATGACTCCCCCGTCTGGCTACAACTGCTTAAATATTTTGCCCTCGCCTTCCCCGGCACCGCCGTCCTCATCGTCGGCACCATTCTCAGTTCGGCACTCCTGCGTTGGACGCTGATGCCCCGCCTGCAGGCCGGTAGCTGGCCGATTCACAGCCGCGTCTACTGCAGCCGCTGGCTGGTCAACCAGATCCAGGAATCGAGTCTGAACATCCTGCACGGCATATACGCCACGGTGTACGCCCCCTTCTGGTATCGCCTGCTCGGCGCCAAGGTCGGTCGCGATGCGGAAATTTCGACAGCGCAAGGGCTGGTACCCGACCTCCTGACGCTGGGTGACGAAACCTTCATCGCCGACGCTGTGATGCTCGGCGACGAAGAGATCGATGGTGGCTGGATGACCCTTAAGCCGACCGTCATCTCGCGCCGCAGCTTCGTCGGCAATGGCGCCTACATTCCCGACGGCACCATCCTGCCGGAGAATGTGCTGATTGGCGTCCAATCGCGAGCCCCTTCCAATGATCGCATGCAGCCCGGCGACACCTGGCTCGGTTCGCCGCCGATCAACCTGCCGGCCCGCGAGCAAACGGCGGGCCACCCGGAAGCACTCACCTTCCACCCCTCCCCGCTACGCCGACTCGGTCGCGCCCTGGTTGAAGCCTTTCGCATCATTTCGCCACATGCGCTGGTCATAGCCGTCGGCTACACCGTCGTCCTCAACGTCATGCCCGTCGCCGAGGCTGGCCGCTGGCGCGATGTCTTTGCCGCGCTGACCGTGGCCGGCGTTTTCTTCGGCCTGAGCACGATCATCTTCGTGGCTGCCCTCAAATGGCTGTGCATCTGGCGCTACGAGAAACACTCCGTGCCGATGTGGACGCCCTTTGTCTGGACCTCCGAGGCGATCACCAGCCTCTATGTCGGAATGGCCGTGCCCAACCTCATGAATTATCTGCGCGGCACGCCCTGGCTGCCGCTGGCCCTCAACATGCTGGGCTGCCGCATCGGGCGTGGCGTCTATCTCGACACAACCGATGTCACGGAATTCGACTGTGTCCAGATCGGCGACTATAGCGAACTGAACAGCCTGGCCTGCCCGCAGACCCACCTTTTTGAAGACCGGGTGATGAAAATCGACCTGGTCAGCATCGGCCAGCGGGTTTACATCGGACCGCGCACCACCGTTCTCTATGGCGCCGTGGTCGGCGACAACGTTCGTCTCGGCCCCCTTTCTCTGGTCATGAAAGGCGAAAGCCTGCC
>CAIYYE010000428.1 GCA_903930395.1 uncultured beta proteobacterium | reverse complement strand
CAGGTCATGCTCGACCTGATCGCCGCCCTGACCCCGGACGACCGCTCCGCTTTCCGCCTGCGCCGGGACAAGAGCATCGTCGAAGTCCAGGTCAGAATCGGCAAGCGCCCGGCCATGCGTCCCGAAAAAGAGTAAGCCATGTGCCAGCTTCTGGGCATGAACTGCAATGTCCCGACCGACATCTGCTTCTCTTTCAGCGGATTCCAGGCCAGAGGCGGCGGCACCGATGTGCATTCGGATGGCTGGGGCATTGCCTTTTTTGAAGGCAAGGGCACCCGCCTATTTCTCGATCCGCAGCCGTCCAGCACCTCGCCGGTCGCCGAACTGGTTCGTCAGTACCCGATCCGCTCGAAGAATGTTATCGCCCATATCCGCAAGGCGACGCAGGGAGCCATTGGGCTGGAGAATACCCACCCCTTCATGCGCGAGTTGTGGGGGCGTTACTGGATATTCGCCCATAACGGCAACCTGTTCGATTTCATGCCGCAGCTTGATGGCAGTTTTGTTCCGGTCGGCCTGACCGACAGCGAACGGGCTTTCTGCTGGCTGTTGCAGGAGTTGCGCCGCCGCTTCGGCAACCATGTTCCGGAACGAACCGCGCTATTCGACGCAATTCATGCGCTGACGCTGGATATTGCGCGGCACGGCGAATTCAATTTCCTGCTCTCGAATGGCGATTGTCTGTTTGCCCATGCCTCGACCAAGCTGAGCCATATCGTGCGCAAGGCGCCGTTCGCCCAGGCGCACCTGAAGGATCAGGACGTCACTGTCGATTTCAGCGATGTCACGTCGCCGGATGACCGCGTGGCCGTGATTGCCACGCTGCCACTAACGGACAACGAGGCTTGGACCGAAATGGCGCCGGGCACGCTATGGTGGTTCGAGGAAGGCGCGCCGGTCAAGACCTTGCCGACGCAGCCGGGGCCGGTAAAAAAACCAGCCTGATCAATGATTTTTGATTAAGGATGGTCTGACAGCTTGCGGAAGTCTTCTTCCGCCTTGTCCATTTCGGCATCCATGCTTGCCGAATTTCCGGCACCCGCTGTAGCTGCTGCCGTCGCTTCCGGCACCTCCTCCGGCGCGGGTCGCGAAACCATGCGGGAAACAAGTATGCCCAGTTCGTAGAGAAGGCACATCGGGATGGCCAGGGCGAGCTGGGATACAACGTCCGGCGGCGTCACCACGGCGGCCACGACGAAGGCGCCGACAATGAAATACGAGCGCCATTCCTTGAGCTTTTCAACGGTCACGACATTGAGCTTGACGAGCATGACGAGCGCCACCGGCACTTCGAAAGCGAGACCGAAGGCCATGAACATGGTCATCACGAAAGACAGGTAGGCTTCGATGTCTGGTGCTGGCGTAATGCTTTTCGGCGCAAAGCTGTTGATGAAGCTGAACACCTGCCCGAACACAAAGAAATAGCAGAATGCCATGCCTGAGAGGAAGAGGAAGGTACTGGAAATGATGAGCGGGATACCCAAACGCTTTTCGTGGGCATACAGACCTGGCGCCACGAAGGCCCAGACCTGGAAAAGAATGTAGGGCAGGGCCAGCACGAAGGCGACCATGGCCGTGACCTTGAGCGGCACCATGAAGGGCGTGATGACGCCAATGGCGACCATCTTGGTGCCTTCCGGCAGGGCGCGGGTCAGCGGCGCGGCGAGGATGTCGTAGATTTCTCCCGGCCCCGGATAGAGGCACAGGGCACCCATGACGACGGCGATGGCGATCAGGCTGTGCAACAAGCGGTCGCGCAGCTCAACCAGATGCGAGATGAAGGAGTCTTCCGGCGCTTCGCTCATGCCGCAGGTTTGCCGGTGGAGATGGATTCAGCGACAGGCAAGGTTTCCGTCAGCGAAGCCGCCGTCGACTCCAGTTCGGCCACCGCCGCCTTGGCTGGCGCCTCGATGGCACTGCGCGCCGAGTCGTACTCCTGGCGCACCGAGCTTTCGAGTTCACGGGCCGAATCGCTGACCTGAGACTGGAGTTTCTTCAGTTCGTCGAGCTGCACTTCACGACTGATGTCGGACTTCACATCATTGACGTAGCGCTGCGCACGGCCGAGCAGATGCCCGAGCGTGCGGGCCACCTTGGGCAGGCGCTCGGGGCCGATGACGATCAGCGCCACGATGCCGATCACCATCAATTCGGAAAAGCCGATATCGAACATATATATGTGTCGCTAGCTGCTGGTTATCAGTCTTTAGCTAAAAGCCAAGGACTAACGACTCGCAACTAGCTCTTCGTCTTTTCCTTGACTTCGACGTCTATGGTCTGGCCACCGACCTGCTGGGTCGGCTGGGCTGCATCGGCCGGTTTGTCGCCGGCTGTCGCGTCCTTCATGCCATCCTTGAAGCCCTTGACGGCGCCGCCGAGGTCCTGGCCTACGTTACGAAGTTTCTTGGTACCAAAAACAAGCATGACGATGACGAGAACGATCAGCCAGTGCCAGATGGAAAAACTGCCCATGATTTGTCTCCTAGAGTCGTTTCAGCATGGGTCCGACCGGGTCCGGGCCGCCCACGATGTGCGCGTGCAGGTGCGGCACTTCCTGCTGCCCCACACGTCCTGTATTGATGATCACCCGGAAACCGTCCGGGCTGCCTTGAGCTACTGCAATTTCGTTGGCCTTGCCAAGAATCTTGCCGAGCACCAGCGTATCGTCGGCTGTCGCCGTCGCCAGCGAGGTGATGTGCTTTTTCGGAATGACCAGCACATGCACCGGACGGGCCGGGCTGATGTCGTTGAAGGCGAGAATGTCCTCGTCTTCATAGACCTTCTTGGCGGGAATCTTGCCGTCGACGATCTTGCAGAAAATGCAGTCGCTCACTTGGTGCCCCGTGCCGCCTTTTCGTCGATACCGGAAATGCCTTCGCGGCGACGCATTTCCTGCGACACGTCCTCGATGCTCAGGCCATAGAAGGCGAGCAGGACTAGCACGTGATAAATGACATCCGTCGATTCCCAGACAACCTTGAGGCGCTTGCCTTCCTTGCCCGCCATGATCAGTTCGGCGCACTCCTCGCCGATCTTCTTGAGGATCGAATCCGGTCCTTCGGAAAAAAGCTTGGCGGTGTAGGACTTCTCCGGATCGGCATTGCGACGGGAGGCCAGCGTCTCGGAGAGACGGTGCAGGATGTCATGGGTGCTCATTTGTAGATTTCCTTCGGGTCTTTCAGAACCGGATCAGCAGGAACCCAGCGGTCCCCGTTCAATTCATTGAAAAAACAACTCTCGCGGCCGGTATGACAGGCTATTCCGCCCACTTGTTCAATACTCAACAACAGCACGTCGCCGTCGCAATCGGTGCGAATCGACCGGATTTTCTGGAAATGTCCGGATTCCTCGCCCTTGCGCCACAGTCGCTTTCTTGAACGCGACCAGTATACCGCGTTGCCGCAACTAAGCGTTTCCTGAAGCGAGTCGCGATTCATGTACGCAAACATCACGACGCGGCCGTTTTCGTCCTGGGCGATGGCCGGGATCATGCCATCGGCGTCCCATTTCAGGGCCTCCAGCCAGTTCAGAGTGTTGTCGAGATCGCTCACAGGCGGACTTCGATACCGCGCGCTGCCATGTATTCCTTGGCCTGGCGCACGGTGTATTCGCCAAAATGGAAGATGGATGCAGCCAGGACTGCATCGGCCCGGCCTTCGCTGACGCCATCGGCCAGATGCTGCAAATTGCCGACGCCGCCAGAAGCGATGACCGGGATGCTGACCGCATCGGAAACGCCACGCGTCAGGGCGAGGTCGAAACCATTCTTGGTGCCGTCGCGGTCCATGCTGGTCAGCAGGATTTCCCCTGCGCCCAGCGCTGCAACCTTTTTCGCCCATTCGATGGCATCGAGGCCGGTATCGTTGCGGCCGCCGTGCGTGAACACATGCCATTGTCCGGGGGCCACCTGCTTGGCGTCGATGGCGACGACGATGCACTGCGAACCAACCTTGCTCGATGCATCAAAAATCAGATCGGGATTGAGCACCGCTGCCGTGTTCATCGACACCTTGTCGGCGCCGGCATTGAGCAGGCGACGCACATCCTCGACCTTGCGCACGCCGCCACCGACGGTGAGCGGAATGAAAACCTGCTCGGCGCAGGCTTCGATGATGTGCAGGATGATGTCGCGCTGGTCGCTGGACGCCGTGATGTCGAGAAAAGTCACCTCATCGGCCCCCTGCTCGTTGTAGCGGCGGGCGATTTCGATGGGGTCGCCGGCATCGCGCAGACCGACAAAATTGGTACCCTTGACGACACGGCCAGCCGTCACGTCAAGACAGGGGATGATGCGCTTGGCGAGCATCAGGCGCCCAACTCGTCGGCCATTTCCTGGGCTGCCTTGAAGTCGAGCGAACCGTCGTAAACCGCACGACCGGCGATGGTACCGACGACGCCTTCGCCTTCGACGGCGCACAGGGCACGGATGTCGTCAAAGCCGGTGAGGCCGCCGGAAGCGATGACCGGGATGGTCAGCGCCTGGGCCAGACGCACGGTGGCGTCGATATTGAGGCCGGTCAGCATGCCGTCGCGACCGATGTCGGTGTAGATGATGGACTCGACGCCGTAGTCTTCGTATTTTTTGGCCAGATCGACGACATCGTGGCCGGTCAGCTTGGACCAGCCATCGGTCGCCACCTTGCCGTCCTTGGCATCGAGACCGACGATGATGTGGCCGGGGAAGGCAACGCAGGCATCGTGCAGGAAGCCGGGGTTCTTCACGGCCGCCGTGCCGATGATGACGTAGGACAAGCCGCCGTCGAGACAGGCTGCAATGGTGTCGAGGTCGCGGATGCCGCCGCCGAGCTGGACCGGAATCTTGTCGCCGACTTCAGCCAGGATGGACTTGATCGCTGCCGCATTCTTCGGCTTGCCGGCAAAGGCGCCATTGAGGTCGACCAGATGCAGGCGACGGGCGCCTTGCGCCAGCCAGTGCCGGGCCTGTTCGGCCGGGCTATCGGAAAAGACAGTGGCCTGTTCCATCAGGCCCTGCTTGAGACGGACACATTGGCCGTCCTTGAGGTCAATCGCGGGAATTATCAGCATGGGGATCTAGGAGGAGTAAATTCGACAGCAGCGAATCAGGGGCGCCATTCAACGAAATTTTTCAGGAGTTGCAGGCCGTCGCGGGCACTCTTCTCGGGGTGGAATTGAACCGCGAAGATATTATCCCGCCCCACCGCACAGGTAAAGGGGACGCCATAGGTGCAGGAACCCGTGACCAGCGCCGGATCGGCCGGTTCGACAAAATAGCTGTGCACGAAATAGAAGCGGGCGCCATCGGCAATGCCATTCCACAAGGCATGCGGCGTCTGGCGCACTTCGTTCCAGCCCATGTGCGGCACCTTCAGGCGCTCGCCCGTCGGCAAATGCATTTTTTCGTCGGGAAAGCGTTTGACCTGGCCGGCAAAAACGCCGAGGGCCGGGACATTGCCTTCGTCGCTGCGTTCGAACAGCATCTGTTCGCCGACGCAAATGCCGAGAAAAGGCTTGTCCTTGGCAGCCGCCAGAACGGCAGCGCGCAGGCCACGGGCGTCGAGTTCGGCCATGCAGTCGGGCATGGCGCCCTGACCGGGAAAAACGACACGCTCGGCGGCGGCGACGACGGCCGGATCGGCCGTCACCACGACCGGCTTGCCGCCGGCGACATGCTCCAGGGCTTTCGACACGGAACGCAGGTTGCCCATGCCGTAGTCGATGACGGCAATCGTCTGGGCCGCAACGGTCACAGCGAACCCTTGGTCGACGGCATGGTGCCGGCCATGCGCGGATCAGGCGTCACCGCCATGCGCAGGGCGCGACCGAAGGCCTTGAAGATGGTCTCGGCCTGATGGTGGGCGTTCTGACCACGCAGGTTGTCGATGTGCAGCGTCATGCCGGCGTGATTGACCAGGCCATGGAAAAACTCGCTGACCAGATCGACATCGAAGCTGCCGATGACGGCGCGCGAGAACTCGACGTTGAGTTCCAGTCCTGGCCGGCCGGAGAGGTCGATGACGACACGCGACAGGGCTTCGTCGAGCGGCACGTAGCTGTGGCCGTAGCGGGTCAGCCCCTTCTTGTCGCCCCAGGCTTTGGCCAGCGCCTGACCGAAGGTGATGCCGATGTCTTCGACAGTGTGGTGCGCATCGATGTGCAGGTCGCCATTGGCCACGATATCAAGATCAATCAGGCCATGCCGGGCAATCTGGTCGAGCATGTGGTCGAGGAAAGGCACGCCGGTGGCAAATTTGCCCTGGCCGGTGCCATCGAGATTGAGACGCACGGTGATCTGCGTCTCCAGCGTATTGCGAGTAATTTCGGCTTGCCGCATGGTTGAAGGCTGCAAAAGGCTTTTATCGGAGGGCCATGATACCATTTCAGCCTACTTTTACGCCTTTCGTGAAACCCCATGAGTCGTTTCTGGAGCCAGGTCGTCCGCGACCTCACCCCCTACGTGCCGGGCGAGCAGCCCAAGATCGCCAACCTGATCAAGCTCAACACCAACGAGAACCCGTTTCCGCCCTCGCCCAAGGTGCTGGCGGCAATCCAGGCCGAGCTTGGCGACGACGCGGCGCGCCTGCGTCTCTACCCGGACCCGAATGCCGATCTGCTCAAGGCTGCAGTGGCCAAGCGGCATGCCGTGACGCCGCAACAGGTCTTCATCGGCAACGGTTCGGACGAAGTGCTGGCCCACGTTTTCATGGCGCTGCTCAAGCACGAGGCGCCGATCCTGTTTCCGGACATCACCTACAGCTTCTACCCGGTGTATTGCGGCCTGTACGGCGTCGATTACCGGACCATTCCGCTGGCCGAGGACTTTTCGATCAATCCGGACGACTTCCACGGTGAACCGGAAAAATCGGCTAAAAATGAAATCGGCGGCATCATCTTCCCCAACCCGAACGCGCCGACCGGTCGCCTGCTCGGGCTGGCCGCCATCGAGCAGATCCTCAAGGCCAACCCGGACGTCGTCGTTGTGGTCGATGAAGCCTACGTCGATTTCGGCGGCGAAACGGCCATCACACTCGTTGATCGCTACGACAATCTGCTCGTCGTCCATACGTTGTCCAAATCGCGTTCGCTGGCCGGCCTGCGCGTCGGCTTCGCGGTCGGCCATCCGGCGTTGATCGAGGCGCTGGAACGCGTCAAGAACAGCTTCAACTCCTATCCGCTGGACCGGCTGGCCATCGTCGGCGCCGTCGCCGCCATGGAAGACGAGGCGTACTTCGAGCAATGCTGCCGCGCCGTCATCGCCACCCGCGACACGCTGACCGCCGACCTGCGCAGCCTCGGCTTCGAAGTGCT
>CAIYYE010000427.1 GCA_903930395.1 uncultured beta proteobacterium | reverse complement strand
GTCCAGATATCGAAGTTGCGCATGTGGGTGCACAGACAGGTCTTGTCCATCACCGCCACCTTGCGGGCCCCCGGATGGGCCGCCACTTCGCGGTTGTACGAAGTGACATAGGCGCATTTGCCGTTGGCATCAAGCAGGTAGCCATAGGCTTCGCAGTTCGGACGGATGCCGTCGCCGATGCCCGGGCTGCTCTTGATCATGCGCATCGGGTAGCCGGTCGGCGAAATCTGGTTGACCTCGATGTCGTCTTCGCTGGCCTTGAAGTACTCCTGCTTGACATCGTCCGGCAGGCCGCATTCTTTCGACACGGTAAAGCGGGTTGCCACCTGGACGGCAGCAGCACCGCTTTCGAGGAAGCCCGTGGCATCCGAGCCGGTGAAAATACCGCCGGCCGGAATGACCGGAATATCAAGGTGTTCATTCTTCAGGAACTGGATCACGTCGGCGACGATGGTCGCCAGATCGTATTGCGCCCAGTCCATGCCGAAACCGAGGTGACCGCCAGCCAGCGGGCCTTCGACAACGATGTAGTCGGGCAGGCGGCCGGTGCGCGAACTCTTTTTCAGGAACAGTTGCAGGGCGCGCACCGAGGACACGATGATACCGAGCTGGACATCGCGGAAACGCGGATGTTCCTCGATCAGCGCAAAGGAGCCGAGGTGCAGGCCGGCAGCCAGCGTGATGCCTTCGATACCGGCATCCATGGCGGCTTCCATGCGGACCTTGAGCGTCTCTTTGGGCGCGTTCATGGTCAGCTTTTCCATGCAGTTGATGAAGATCATGCCGCTGCCCGTCTTGCGCGACATGGCGGCTTCAACGTGCAGGCGGGTGGCTTCGACCAGCTTGCCGAGATCGAACTTGACGGGTGATTTGTCTTCGTTCTCGACGTTGAATTTATAGGTCTTGAGCTTTTCCTTGACGAACTTGGTGTTGTAGCGGCGATCCGACACAGTCTTGATCATTGCATCGGAAATGTGACCAACGCCCCCCAGGCGCGCCACCTCGACGGCCAGATCGGCGCTCGAAATATCCACCCCCATGCCACCGATCATGATTGGCACCAACTCGTGCTTGCCTAGGCGCAAGCGAAAATCGTCCACACGCTTCATCATTGTCCTTATATATACCGGCCGGTCCCCTCGCTCGCGGCCAAGTGACGGATTTTACGCCAATGTTAAGACCGATGCGTGTCGAGCCGGGGATAAATCAAGTTTCGCCCAGCCGAGTGTGGCTAAACTTGCTACTTTGATCGACTCTCCGACGATAGGTTCACATGCATTTCTCGACTCACCCGCTCTGGCTCGTCGGCTTCCGGCCATTCTTTTCGCTGGCCTGTCTGGCCGGGATGATGCTGCCGCTGATCTGGGCACTCATCTTCAGCGGTGCCATTGCAGCGCCGGCGGCAAGCTTCACGTCGGTCCAGTGGCACGCCCACGAAATGTTCTTCGGCTTCGGCTGGGCGGTGCTCGGCGGCTTCCTGCTGACCTCGACCAAGAACTGGGTGAATATCCGCGGCTATCACGGCCCTACACTGATGGTGCTGGCTGCCGCCTGGATCATCGAGCGGATCGGCATGGCCGTCGGCGGCAACTGGCCGCATGCCCTGTTCCTGCTGTCCAACAACCTCTTCCTCGGCAGCATCGTCGCCATGCTGCTGTGGACACTGATCCGCCATCGCAACACCGACAGCTACCGCGACAACGCCTTCTTCCTGATCATGCTGCCCGGCTTTCTCGTCGCCAAGTACCTCATGCTCGAAGGCAATGACTTCACCACCGGCTACGGTATGGCCATCGCCCTCTTCCGCCTGGCCTTCCTGGTCATGCTCGAGCGGACGCTGACCGGTTTCATGAAGGCCGCCTTCCAGGCCGAAATCCTGCGCCATCCGCCACTGGACATGACGATCAAACTCCTCGGCCTGCTGCTGATTGTTGAATTTGCCCTGCCCCGGCCCTTGTCCGCTGCCATCTCGTTCCTGCTCGCGACCCTGCTCGCCATCCGCTTTTTCTACTGGAAGCCGCAACTCGCCTTCAAGCGCCTCGACATCGGCGTCATGTACATCGGCTACCTGTGCCTCGTCACCCAGCTCCTGATCGAGGCCCTCGGGCACGTCGCCAGCTTTGTCTGGATCGGCTCGGTGTCCGTCCACTTGTTCAGCTTCGGCGTCATGGGCCTGGTCATTCCCGGCATGATCGTCCGTATTTCCAAGGGCCATACGGGTCGCAAGGTCGTCTTCGACAGGGCCGACAAACTGGTTCTGGGCATCATGCTTGTTGCGCTCCTCGCCCGCATCATTGCACCGCAATGGCTACCCGCCGCCTATCTTGGCTGGATACATCTTTCGGCGACCTGCTGGTTCTCGGCCTTCGGAATCCTCACCTGGCGCTATGTCCCGATCCTGCTCCAGCCGCGCATCGACGGCCGCGAACACTGAAGCGTAACTTGAAATATATGAAGCCTGTCGCAGACAAAGCTGCGGCCTGCCCGTCAGACGAGCAGGCCGCAGCTGGGCTAACTGGCACCCTCAGAGCAGGACGTCAGCCGCCTGCAGGTTGATGTGCCCAAGCAGGGCGACCTGGAAGTCTGGGAGATCGCCCAGAAGGCCACCGGTATTTCCTTCAAGCACCGTGTACTCCTCTCCGGCGACTGTTTCGTAGAAGTAGTGCAGCTGACCCGCCCCCGTAAATCCGCCGGAACCCGCCACCAGAGTCATGGCCGAAAACGCCTGGTCGCCGCCGCTGCCGGCATTGGCATCGATCGACGAAAAGTCCAGCTTGTCGAGACCGCTGATGAAGTCCATGACGATGTCGCGGTTGGCAAAACCGACACCTGAATCGCCCAGCGTCGTGAGCAGCGGAACAACGCTGTTGTAGTCGAACACATCGGCACCCGCACCACCGGTCAGGATATCGTTGCCCTGACCGCCGACGAGGGTGTCATTTCCTTCACCGCCATCCAGGGTATCGCTACCGCCACCACCATTGAGCACGTCGTTACCGAGACCACCCGTCAGGACATTGGCCTGGGCTGTACCCGCGAT
>CAIYYE010000426.1 GCA_903930395.1 uncultured beta proteobacterium | reverse complement strand
TTCGACGCCTTCCTTGTCGAGCATGGTGCAGGCCGTTTCGCAGGTCGGATTGGAGAATTCGCGGCCGGGAGCGCCCTGGGGCAGGCCGGGGACGGCGAGGCCGAGGGCACGGGGTTTTTCGCTGAGCAGCAGCTTGATGTCTTCGGCCGGGACGTGGCCTTCGACAAAATAGCCAGCGACCCGCGCGCTGGGTACCGACTCCATGTCCCTGGGTACTTTCAGGCGACGCTTCACGGCGTCCATGTCGTCGGTCGGCGTGACCTTTACGGTGAAGCCGTTCTGGCGCAGGTGCTCGGCCCATTCGATGCAGGTCAGGCATACCGTCGGGGTGAAGACTTCGACCGGGGGCAGGGCGGCGGCCGGCTCGGCGGTGACGTTGCCGGCGGCCAGTGCGAGCAGCAGCGGAAGTGCTTTCAGCATGGCTTGCCGGCCTTGCAGCCCTTGAGCACCCAGAGCGAGAGGACGCCGGCGGTTTCGTCGGCCTTGACCTTGCGCGCCAGCGAGCCGGCATCGCGGCCGTTGTCGGTCTTGGCTTGCGGGTCGGCGCCGGCTTCGAGCATCAAGCGGGTATTTTTCGGGCGGCTGGCGTAGGCGGCCATATGCAAGGGCGTGGCGCCTTCGTTGTCGCGGGCCATGACATCGGCCCCGGCAGCGATCAGGGCGCTCATGGCGCTGGTGTCGGGGTTGGTGGCGGCGAGGTGGAGCGGGGTCGAGCCTTGCGCTGTGCGGATGCTGACGAGCTTGGGCTCGCTCTTGAGCAGTCGGCGAATGTCGTCGCCATTGCCGGTGCGGGCGGCATCGTGGATGGGCTGGTCGTAGGTCTGTACCTCGGCAAAGGCCGGAAGGGCAAGGCTGGCAAGGAAAAGCAGGGGAAGCAGGCGTTTCATCCGGGTGTCCTGATATAGGTCATGAGTCGATTTTTGCCGTTTGGGGTTTCGATCACATTGATCTGCGCTAGTTTCAGTTTTTGCTGATGTTGCTTCGCCTGCCAATGAAAACGCCCTGCCGTTCCGGGCAGGGCGTCGATGGTGGGCGGAGGTCGGTCAGATGACGAGCTGGGTGCCCAGTTCGACCACGCGATTGGTCGGAATATGGAAGAAGTCGCTGGCGCTTGTGGCGTTTTTGGACATCACGGCAAAGAGGCGGGCGCGCATCGGGAGCATGCCGCGGGCCATGGACGGGACGATGGTTTCACGCGACAGGTAGAAGGTGGTTTCCATCATGTCGAAACGCTCGCCGTGACCCTTGCAGAGTTCGAGCGCACCGGGAATGTCCGGGCTTTCCATGAAGCCGTAGCGAATGATCAGGCGCATGAAGCCCTTCTGCATTCGATGCAGGTAGATGCGCTCCATATCGTTCACTGTCGGCGTGTCGGTGGTCTGCACGGTGACCAGCACAACGCGCTCATGCAGCACCTGATTGTGCTTGAGGTTATGCAGCAATGCCGGCGGCACGCCATCCTTGGCGCTGGTCATGAAGATGGCCGTGCCGTAGATGCGGTGCACATCGTCGATCGAGTGCAGGAAGTCGCTCATCGGGATGCTTTGCTTGGCCATTTCATCCGACACCATGCGCCGGCCGCGTCGCCAGGTGGTCAGCACGGTAAAGGAAACGATACCCATGACCAGCGGGAACCAGCCGCCCTCGGGAACCTTGATGATGTTGGCGGAAAAGAAGGCGATGTCGACAAGGAGCAGCGAGCCGGCAACGAGCGCGACGAGAAACTTGTTCCACTTCCACATGAGAACCATGACGAAGGCGACGAGGATGGTGTCGATGAGCATCGTGCCGGTCACGGCGATGCCGTAGGCGGCGGCCAGGTTGGAGGAGCTCTTGAAGCCGATGACGAGGGCGACGACGGCCAGGTAGAGTGACCAGTTGGTGAAGGGCACGTAAATCTGTCCTTCTTCCATGCCCGAGGTGTGGATGATCTGCATGCGCGGCAGCAGGCCCATCTGGATCGACTGGCGGGCGACCGAGAAGGCGCCTGAAATGACGGCCTGCGACGCAATGACGGTGGCCGCCGTGGCCAGGATGACCATCGGGATCAAGGCCCAGTCCGGCGAGAGATGGAAGAAGGGGCTGGCAATGGCTTCCGGTTCGACCAGAAGCAGGGCGCCCTGGCCGAAATAGTTGATGACCAGCGCCGGCATGACGAAGCCGAACCAGGCGAGGCGAATCGGGAAGCGGCCGAAGTGGCCCATGTCGGTGTACAGCGCTTCGCCGCCGGTCACGGCGAGAACGACCGAGCCAAGTGCCATGAAGGCGAGGCCGGGGTGCTCGGTGATGAAAAACGCCGCATAGAGTGGATTGAGGGCGAGCAGGATGGCCGGGTTATTGACGATCTGCAGCATGCCAAGAATGGCCAGGATGGCGAACCAGGCCACCATGACCGGCCCGAAGAGGATGCCGACGGCGCCGGTGCCATGTTTCTGGATGAAGAATAGGCCGGTCAGGATGCCCAGCGTGATCGGGATGACGTAGGGCTTGAGGTCAGGCGTGATGATCTCCAGACCTTCAACGGCGGAGAGCACCGAAATGGCCGGGGTGATCATGCTGTCGCCGTAGAACAGCGCCGCGGCAAAGATGCCGAGCAGCGTGATGATCCACGACAGGCGGGGGTTCTTGGCCCGTTCGGTGACCAGCGCCAGCAGCGCCAGCGAGCCGCCTTCGCCGCGATTGTCGGCGCGCATGATGATGGCGACGTACTTGATGGTGACCAGGACGATGATCGCCCAGAAGACCAGCGAGAGGACGCCCATGATGTTTTCCGGCGTGACCGGGATGGGGTGGTGGCCGCTGAAGATTTCCTTGAGGGCATACAGCGGACTGGTGCCGATGTCGCCGAAGACGACCCCGATGGCAGCGACCGTAATGGCCGGCAAGGCTTGCTTGTTGTGCGACGACATGTGTTCCCCTGAGACGCTGTTTTTTTGATGTTGACTGGCGGGCTGAATTTATCTGTTGGCAAACTGGCCAGGCAAGACCGCCAATCTAGCACTTTGCCATGGGCTTTGGTATAGCCTGGGGTAGGGGGGCATTGGTCAAAAGGCGCAGAAAATGGCACAAATCGGACACGACTTGCTGGTCCAACATGTGCGGAGCTTCACAGCAGTGTCGGTGCGTCGTGGAGTTCGTTCGGATTCTCTCCGGTGGCGGGGAAGTGCCGGGCCAGCAATGCGGTGATCCGGGTGATGGCATCCACCATGCCCACCCCGTAATGCCTGGCGACAAATGCTGTTTCCAGGCGACGGCAGATGGCATCCCATTCCGCCTGGGCGACGACGGTGGCAATGCCGCGGTCGGCAAGAATCTCGACGCGGCGGTCGACCAACTGGACATAAACGAGGATGCCGTTTGCTTCGCGCGTCGCCGCGACGCCAAGGGAATGGAAGAGCATGGCCGCACGGTCGCGACAGGATTGATTGGCGAGCAGTGATCGAAGGGGTAGCGGGCCTTCGATGGCGATGCGGATTTCGCCGCGGTGAATTTTCTCCGAGGCCTTGACTGCGTTGGCGATGGCTGTCAGGTCAGCTGTCCGGAAGGCCCGTCTGGCCCACCAGCCGGGGGATGTCAGGTGTTTTAGCAAGCGTCTGAACATGATTTCACCAATTTCCCGAAGCGCCGCCGCCACCAAAACCGCCTCCGCCGCCGGAGAATCCACCGCCGCCCGAGGAGCCGCCGAAACCGCCGGGGAATCCCCCGCCGGAATGCCAGCCGCCCCGGCCGAGGCGAACGAAAGAAAGTGCAAAGGCGAGCAGGGCCGCGCCGCCGGCCAGGCCAAGGGAAGCAAAGATTGTCCACGCCAGCCAGCCCGCCGCACCGGAGACGGCCAGCGAGCCGAGCAGTCCGAACATGGAGCGGATGACGCCGGCCATGAAGAGCACGATGAGGAGAAAGGTCAGTGCATCGCCGGCGTCTGTCCCGCCTTGTTTTGCCGGCGTAACGGGGGCGGGCAAGGGTTCGCCGCGAATGACTTTGTCCAGGCTTGCGACGGTGGCCCGCAGGCCGCCGGCAAAATCGCCCTGGCGGAAACGCGGCGCCATCTGTTCGGCCACGATGCGCTTGGCGATGGCATCGGGAATGGCGCCCTCCAGCCCGTAGCCGACCTCGATGCGCATGCGCCGGTCATCCTTGGCCACGATGACGATCAGGCCATCATCGACGCCCTTGCGGCCTATCTTCCAGGCCTCGGCGAGGCGGATACCGAATTGCTCGATGCTCTCCGGTTGCGTTGTCGGCAGCAGCACAATGGCGATTTGCGCACCCTTGTCTTTTTCCAGTGCGGCGAGGCTGGCCGTCAGCCCGGCACGGTCTTCGGCCGAGAGCGTAGCGGTCAGATCGGTGACGCGCTCGCTGAGCGCCGGCAGCGCCACCTCGTTCGCACTCCATCCGGACAGCGGTAGTAGCGCAAAGCAGAGAATGGCCAGCCAGCGTAGCATCGTGGCTTACCTGGCCGCAGCCGGGGTGTCGAACTTGATGACCGGCGGTGCCGAAATGGCTTTTTCGTCCTCGACCGTGAAATTGGCTTTCGTCTTCCAGCCCATGACCATGGCCGTCAGGTTGTTGGGGAAGGTGCGCACCGAGATGTTGTACTGGCGGACCGTGTCGATGTAGCGGTTGCGCGCCACGGTTATGCGGTTTTCGGTGCCTTCGAGCTGGGCCTGAAGGTCGCGGAAATTGGCGTCGGCCTTGAGCTGCGGATAGTTTTCCGACACCACGAGCAGGCGGGAGAGGGCGCCGGAAAGTTCGGATTGCGCCTTCTGGAACTTGGCAAAAGCGGCCTCGTCATTGACCAGTTCCGGCGTGATCTTCATGCCGGCGACGTTGGCGCGCGCCTCGGTGACGCGGGTCAGCACTTCCTTTTCGTGGGCGGCATAGCCCTGGACCACGGACACCAGATTGGGAATGAGGTCGGCCCGGCGTTTGTACTGGTTGAGCACCTCGGACCAGGCGGCGTTGACGCCCTCGTCGTTGATCTGGATCTGGTTGTAGCCGCAGCCCGAGAGCAGGCTGGCGATGAGGGCGAGGATGGCGTAAAGACGAAAGCGCATGGAAGTAGCTCCGGAAAATGGTTCGCCGCGCAGCATACCATCGTGATATTTCAGCGCAGGTAAAGATTGGTTCAGTGGCCTTGACAGCAGTCAGCAAGCCTAGGATCGGGGTGCGATGGTATTGCCGGGTCTATCGACTTGCACAGCGCGAAACAACAGTGTCTCCAGCCTTGCCGCAAGGGGTGGCGGTGCCGGGCTGCGGATGTGGGGTGCCATCGTTGTCCATTCGGGCTGTAAGGGTTTCCCATTCGAGCACGCCGGTCTTGTCGAGTTTGACGCGGAGCAGCCAGCCGAGCTTGGCGGCGGGTAGCTCGAAGCCGTCGAAAACGAAATTGCCCAGGCTGTAGATGATCGGCTTGCCCTTGTAGATTTCGGCGCCCTGCGTGACGTGCGGATGGCCGCCGACAACGAGCGTGGCGCCCTCATCGATCATCAGGCGGGCAAGTTGCCGCTGGCGCTGGCCGGGTTCCGCTTCGCGCTCCCAGCCCCAGTGCATGAAGGGAATGATGAGGTCCGCCCCGGCAAGTTTGGCGGCGCGGATGTCGGCGACCACGTGATCATCCTCGCTCCAGGCGATACCAGGGTAGCTGGCGCCGGCTTCAAAGGAGCGCGGCTTGAATTCGTTGTAAGCGAGGACGGCGATGCGCAGGCCTTTTTGCCGTATCCACAGAGGCTTGTGCGCCTCGGAAAGATTGCGGCCGCCACCGAAATGGGCAATTCCTGCGCCATCAAGGTGGCGCATGGTTTCAATGAATGCTGCCTGTCCGTAGTCGCCGGAGTGGTTGTTGGCGAGGGCGACGGCATCGAAACGGCCGGGCAGGATGCGCACGGCAGCCGGTTTGGCGCGGAAGCTGTAAATCTTGTTGTCGAGCGGGGTGCCGCTCTCGGCAATGGGGCATTCGAGGTTGGCGATGCGGTAATCGGCGGCTTTGAGGATCGCGGCGAAGGGGGCGAGCGGATCACCTCCTTGTGCGATGAGGCGGCCGGGACCATCGTCGAGCATGATGTCGCCGGCAAAGATGACAGTCAGTGGCTCGGCATGGAGCGATGTGGCTAGAAGGAGGGCAAAAGCAGCTAGCGTGGCGCGAAAATCCGGGCTCATTTTCCGGCCCCTTTCCTGAGCTCGCACCAGTATTGCAGTTCGCCATCGCGCACCGGTTCATAGACGAAATTGAGTCCGCTGAAGCCATGGGCCGAGGCTCTGGCCGGCGGGTAGGCATGGCTGGCCTGATGCACGATGACCGGCCCGCTGTCGCGGTCGGCGTAGGTATAGAGCTTGATGCTGGCAAGGTCGGCCGGTTGCTGGCGAAAGACGATGCGGAACAGGAAGAAGGAGCCGATGGCGGTGGTTTCGACGCCATAGGGGGAGTCTACGGGCCTGGCTTCGACGATACGGGTCTCGCCGCCGTAGGTGATGTGGCAGGCGACAGTGTCGGCCTGGGCCAGGCCGGCGGTGGCCAGCGCGGCGACGAGCATCAGCTTAGCGGCCATGGGGGCGACTGACCTTGTTCATGCGGAGTTTGACGGGAACGGCTTGTCCATTGAGCGGCGTCGGGATGGCCTTGTGGCTGACGAAGAGCAGGCGGCCGCCGCCTGTGATGCGTGCGCTGATGGCGAGCTGTTGCTTCTTGCCGATCAGGTCGCGGTCGACCGTGGCGCTGAAGGGGATGGGCACCTGGGCGCCGTTCAAGTCGTAGCGCTGTTCGACCAGCGTGCGTCGACCAGCGTGGATGCGCAGGTCGAGGACGGCGTCGGGCGGCAGCGCAATACGGCTGAGATAAGTGACACTGCCGGCGACGTCGATGAAGCTGCTGGTGGCGGCTGGCGGTGCTGGCTGATGGGAAACGGGTGGGTTGCCACGATGGCAGCGCCGCAGGTTGCCTTTGCCGTCTTCGAAAATGGCTTCATCGCCACGGCTGTGCAGGCGTATGTCGCCGCTGCGATAGAGGGTGCCGGAGGCGGCGGGTACTTGCGGCAGGACGACGGCTTCATCGGCGAAATGGAGCGTGGCCTGAGGGCGACCGGAGATGTCGGCCGAGAATGAAATGTCGATGTGGCTAGCGCTGCCTTTCTCATTGTCGCAGCTATAGGCGATGCGTTCATCGCTGGCGAAGGCACAAAGCGGGATGAGCAGGGCAATCAGGGGGCAGAGTTTCATGGGGTTTGCTTTTTGGGGAGGAGAGTCCAGCGACCGTCGATGAGGCCTTCGATGGGTTGATAGGCCGCCTTGTAGGACATTTTGCGGCTTTCCGCGATCCAGTAGCCGAGATAGAGGTAGGGCAGGCCGAGGGCATGGCACTGGGCGATTTGCCAGAGGATGTTGTAGGTGCCGAAGCTGGCGTCCGGGATGTCCGGGTCGAAGAAGGTGTAAACCGAGGAGAGACCATCGTCAAGGACGTCGATCAGGCTGACCATGCGGACGATGCCCTCTTCGGAGAACTCGATGAGCCGGGTGTCGACGCGGCTTTGCAGGAGGAACTGGGCGTACTGGTCGTGGCTGTCCTCGTCCATGCCGCCGCCGGGGTGGCGGGCCTGCTGGTAGCGGTTGTACAGCGTGTAGTGCTCGTCATAATAGAGGAGCGGCAGTTCGCGGGCGCGCAGAAGGGCGTGCTGCTTCGAGGCCCGGCGCTGGCTGCGATTGGGCTGGAAATCGGCGACCGGCAGGCGGACCGGTACGCAGGCCTGGCACTGGTCGCAATGCGGGCGATAGGTGAACACGCCGCTGCGCCGGAAGCCGTTACGGACCAGTGCGCTGTAGATTTCGCTGTCGATCAGGTGGGCCGGCGTGGCGACCTGTGAGCGCGCTTCGCGATCTGGCAGGTAACTGCAGGGATAGGGCGAGGTGGCGTAGAACTGCAGCAGTGAGAAGGGCAGGGCGGCGTCGTCGGGCTGGGCCATGGCTTACCACCTGAGATCGATGAGCTCGGTCGACCACGGGGCACGCGAGGGTGCGGCGGAGATCAGGGCCGAGAGTTTCGTTAAAAATTTCGCCCGCGGGATTTCGCGGCCGCCGAGCGAGGCGAGGTGGTCGGTATGCATCTGACAGTCGATCATGCCTGATTGCTTGGCCAGTAGATAACGTACGAGGTGGGCAAAGGCGACCTTCGAGGCGTCGGTGCGATGGGAGAACATCGATTCGCCGTAGAACATGCGACCGATGGCCAGCCCGTAAAGGCCGCCGACCAGGGTGTCGCCGGCATAGGTTTCGACCGAGTGCGCCCAGCCAAGTTCATGCAGGCGAATGTAGGCATCCATCATTTCAGGCGTGATCCACGTGCCGTCCTGACCAGCACGGGGCGTCGTCGCACAGGCTGCCATGACGCCGGCAAAGTTGGAGTCGAAGCGCACAGTGAATTTTCCGGCACGCAGCGTTTTCTGCAGCGAACGGGTCAGCCGGAACTCTTCAGGGAAGAGCACCATGCGCGGATCGGGCGAGTACCACAAGGGCAGGCCATCGACCGTTCCCCAAGGGAAGATTCCCCGCCTGTACGCATCGAGCAGGCGATCCGGCAACAGGCCGCCACCGACGGCAAGCAGGCCACCCATGTCGTCGCGGGACATCTCTAGCGGCGGAAACGGGTCGAGCGCGCCGAGATAGGGGACCATGCCGGTTCGGGCGTATCAGCGCGGTTTGCTGCCGGCCTGCCAGGTTATCGGCTTGGCCTTCTGTTCCAGCTTGATTTCACAGGCCGGGTCGTCGCATTCGTCGTGTTTCTTGAAGGCGATGACATGGTCGGCGTCGAGCCGGATGCCGATTTTTTCGCCCAGGGCGTGATTGTGGTGCGAAGGCACCAGCGACAGCACCTGCGTGCCGCTGCCCAGGCGCAGCGTGTACAGAATGTCGGCGCCCCGGAAAGCCTTGTGCAGCACCTCGGCGAGTACCGGGCTGGCGTCGTCATGGACGATGTCGTCCGGGCGCAGAAGGACATCGACCTTGCAGCCGTTGTCGCAGGCGGCACAGGTTTCGTTGCACTCGACCGGGGTGTCGGAGGTCAGCGTGCCGAGTTCCATGCGTACGCTGTTGTGGTCGCCCACCGTGCCGGTGACCAGGACGCCCTGGCCGATGAAGTCGGCGACAAAACGGTTGGCCGGGCGGTGATAGAGGTTGTAGGGAACATCCCACTGCTGGATGCGGCCCTCGTACATGATGCCGATTTCGTCGGCCATGGCGAAAGCTTCATGCTGGTCATGGGTGACCATGATCGCCGTCGATCCCTCTCGCTTGAGAATGTCGCGGACCTCGGCCGACAGGCGCTCGCGCAGCCCGACGTCGAGGTTGGAAAAGGGCTCGTCGAGCAGGATCAGTTCCGGTCGGGGGGCCAGGGCGCGGGCCAGGGCCACGCGCTGCTGCTGGCCGCCCGACAGTTCGTGCGGAAATTTGCTGCCCTGGCCGTGCAGGCCGACTGTCGCGAGCAACTGACGGACGCGCAGATGGGCTTCCTCGCCTGGATTGTGGCCGAGGCCGAAAGCGACATTGGCCTCGATGGAAAGGTGCGGGAACAGCGCGTAGTCCTGAAACACCATGCCGATCCGGCGTTTTTCCGGCGCCACGCGCTGGCCGGCCTGGCTGACGATTTTGCCGTGCAGGCGGATTTCGCCGCCGGCGATGTCCTCGAAACCGGCGATGCAGCGCAACAGGGTCGTCTTGCCGCAGCCTGAGGGGCCGAGCAGGCAGGCGATGCTGCCGGCTTCGAGCTGGAAGTTCACGCCATCGACGATAGTCTGCGTGCCGTAGCGCTGGACGATGCTTTTGAGTTCAAGTTGAGCCATGGCGTCGATTATAATTCGCCTTCACAAGCATGCGCACAGCCCATTATTCCCCCCTGTTGATGGTCGGAGTTGTCGTCGCCCTGCTGGCAGGCTTGCCGGTGGCCAGCGTCGGGCTGAATCTGTTTGTCGGCGGCACCAGCGCCACCTGGGTGCATCTGGCCGACACCGTTCTCTCAGAGTACATCAGCAACTCGCTCTGGCTGTGCATCGGCGTCGGTTGCGGCGTCGGCATCGTTGGCGTGGCAACCGCCTGGCTGACCGCCATGCACGAATTCCCCGGCCGGCGCTTGTTCGAGTGGGCCATGGTGCTGCCGCTGGCCGTCCCGGCTTATGTCATGGCCTATGTCTATACCGACTTCCTGCAATTCGTCGGCCCGGTGCAGACCCTGCTGCGCGACACCTTCGGCTGGCAGAGCGGCGATTACTGGTTTCCCGATATCCGGACTTTGCCCGGTGCCATGCTGATGTTCGTCAGCGTCCTCTATCCCTATGTTTACCTGCTTGCCCGCACGGCTTTTCTCGAACGCGCCAGCGGCATGCTGGAGGCGGCGCGGACCCTGGGGATGGGGCCGTGGCGGGGATTCTTTGCCGTCTCCCTGCCGCTGGCCCGGCCGGCCATCGTCGCCGGCATTGCGCTGGCCCTTATGGAAACGCTGGCCGACTACGGCACGGTGGCCTATTTCGCGGTCAATACCTTCACCACCGGGATATACCGCGCCTGGTTCTCGCTCGGCGACCGGGTCGCTGCGGCGCAGCTGGCGGCCATGCTGCTTGCCTTCGTGCTCATCCTCTTGATGGCCGAGCGCAGCTCGCGGGGCCGGGCGCGCTATCACAACACGACGGGGCGTAACCGGCCGATGGCTGGCGCCGCTCTGCGTGGGCCGGCCGCCTGGCTGGCGACACTGGCCTGTGCACTACCCCTGTTGCTGGGCTTCATCCTGCCGGCGATCCTGTTGCTGAAAATGGCTTTGGCCGAGGGCGATGCGCAATTCGGCGAGCGTTTTCTCATGCTTGCCCGCAACAGTTTTGTGCTGGCCGGGGCGACGGCCGTCGTTGGCGTGCTGCTCGCGCTGCTCATGGCTTATGGCGCACGCCTGTCAAAATCGACATTGGCGAGTGGCCTGAACCGCCTGGTCGGCCTCGGCTACGCGGTGCCGGGTGCGGTCATCGCCGTTGGCGTACTGATTCCCGTGACCCGCCTCGACAACTGGCTGGCCGGGCAATGGGAGCAATGGCTGGGGCATAATCCCGGCCTGCTTCTGACCGGCGGCATCGCCGCGCTGATCTACGCCTATCTGGTGCGTTTTCTGGCCGTCGCGCTGCACACGGTCGAATCCAGTCTGGCCAAGATTACCCCGAGCATGGATGACGCAGCACGCAGCCTCGGCCTCGGGCAAGGTGAAACCTTGCGCCGCGTGCATGCGCCGATGCTGCGCGGCAGCCTGCTGACGGCGGGCTTGCTGGTTTTTGTCGATGTCATGAAGGAGTTGCCGGCCACACTGGTGATGCGCCCCTTCAATTTCGATACGCTGGCGACGCAGGCCTACACACTGGCCTCGGATGAGCGTCTGGCCGAAGCGTCGACGGCATCACTCGCCATCGTGGCAGTCGGCTTGCTGCCACTGATTGCGCTGTCGCGGCAGATCACCGCGGCGCGCCGGCGTTAGGGCGTCGGTCTGGCCGGGTTCAGCGGTTTTTGGTCGCTGGTGTTGGGGCAAGCGGGATTTCGTTTTCTTCCAGAAAAAGCAGGTCCATGCTCAGCAGGCGGGTTTCGGTGCCGAATGGACCTGGCGCATCGGCATCGTCGCCAGGCAGTGGCGCCTCGGGCGATGTCCATTCGATGACTTTGTTGTCCGGCGTGCGTGTCGAGGGCGAGGCCTTGGTCACCGGTGTGGATACCGCTTCATAGGGTATTTCGAAACCGTCGGGAAACACTGCGCCGGCTTCCAGCAACTGCTCGACGATATCCTGGTGGCCCTTTCTCAGGGCCAGTCTCAGCGGTGCGCCGGGGCCGTCACAGGCCACCGCATTCGGATTGGCACCGTGGCGCAGCAACTCCCGAACAATCGACGGATTGCCGACAAAGCAGGCAGTGCGTAGCGGCAGGCCGCTGAAGCCGTGCATGTCGGGAAGTTCTATATCGTTGCCATTGCCCAGCGCCTTGATGATACCGCTCACGCTA
>CAIYYE010000425.1 GCA_903930395.1 uncultured beta proteobacterium | reverse complement strand
GACCTTCGTCGAGCTGGACGGCAACGAGAAGCTCTAGGTACCGACCGGCAAGCTGACCGAAAAAAGCCTGAAAAAGGTGGCCGACCGTAGCAACACTTTCGTCCGGGCCGAAACCTACTTCGCCGAGCTGAAAAAGCTGAAGCCGGGCGAAATCTACGTTTCCGAGGTGATCGGCGCCTATGTGCCGACGCAAGCCATTGGCCCCTATCTGCCGGCAGCGCTGGAAAAGGCCGGCAAACCTTTCAAGCCGGAGGAATCGGCCTACGCCGGCACCGAAAACCCGGTCGGCAAACGCTTCCGCGGCATCGTCCGCTGGGCCATGCCGGTGGTCAAGGGCGGCAAGGTCGCCGGCTACATCACGCTGGCGCTGGACCACGACCACATCCGCCAGTTCTCCGACCGCCTGATGCCGACCGAGGAGCGCTACACGCCGATCGCCGACGCCATCAAGGGCAACTACGCTTTCATCTGGGACCACAAGAGCCGTTCGATTTCGCATCCGCGCGACTACTTCATCGTCGGCTACGACCCGCAGACCGGCCTGCCGGCGACGCCGTGGATGGATACCGAGCTTTACGCCGAATGGCAGCAGAGCGGCAAGCCGTCGCACGAATTTCTCGCCGGCATCCTGGAGTTCCGCGACCAGAACCTCAAGCGCAGGCCGGCCAAGGAACTGATCAATGCCGGCACCGTCGGCCTCGACTGCCGCTACCTGAACTTCTCGCCGCAGTGCGACGGCTGGAAGGCCGTCACCGAACACGGCGGCTCCGGCTCCTTCGTCATTTTCTTCTCCGGTCTGTGGAAATTGACCACCGCCGCCGCCATTCCCTACTACACCGGCCAGTACGGCAAATCGCCGCAGGGCTTCGGCTTCGTCACCATCGGCGCCAATGTCGACGAATTCCACAAAGCGGCCACCGAAACCGCCGCCAAGATCAGCCTGCTGGTCGAGGAAAAGGACAGCAGCTTCACGCTTCAGCGCGGCGAACTGCTCGACCACATCACCCAGAGCCTGACCAACACCGCGCTCGGCCTGTGGGGCTCGACACTGCTCATGGTGATCGTCGTCATCGGCCTTGCCGTCTGGATGGCCGGCCTGCTGACCGGCCGTATCACCGGCATGATCTCGGGCATCCACGCCTTCCAGCAAGGCGACCTGAAACGCCGTCTCGACACCCGCTCGACCGACGAAATGGGCGAACTGGCCCGCTCCTTCAACCGGATGGCCGACTCGGTCGAGGAATCCTTCCAGCGCCTCGAAGAAGCCCGCGAGAAGGCCGAGGAGGCCAGCCGCCAGAAGTCGGCCTTCCTGGCGACCATGTCGCACGAACTACGCACGCCGCTCAACGGCATCCTCGGCTTCGCCGAACTGCTCAAATACGAACTCGACGACCCCGGCCACCAAGAATATGCGCGAGTGATCCAGCAGAGCGGCGAACACTTGCTCAACCTGGTCAACGAAATCCTCGATCTGGCCAAGATCGAATCCGGCGAAATGCGCTTCAAGTGCGTCGGCACGCCGCTGATCGCGCTGCTCGAGGAATGCGCCTCAATTCACCGGGTCACCGCCGAGGGCAAGGGCATCCGCTTCGTCCAGCACCTGGCCGATGACCTGCCGGCCGAGTATCTGACCGACCCGACCCGACTGCGCCAGATCCTGAACAACCTGCTGAGCAATGCCGTCAAGTTCACCGCCGCCGGCGAAGTCAGCCTGGAAGTCTCCCGTCACGCCGACAGCCTCCGCTTCGCCGTGCGCGACACCGGCCCCGGCATTCCGCCGGAAAGCCGCGAGACGATTTTCGAGAAGTTCAAGCAACTGGAAAACTTCCTGACCCGTGAGCACGGCGGCACCGGTCTCGGCCTGGCGCTGGTCAAGCAACTGGTCGAACACATGGGTGGCCGGATCACGCTGGAATCGGAAGTCGGCACCGGCTCGACCTTTAT
>CAIYYE010000424.1 GCA_903930395.1 uncultured beta proteobacterium | reverse complement strand
GCTTCGATCTGCAGGCTGATGGCGGCCAGCATGTGCATCGGTTGCACTTGCGGCTGGCCTGCCAGCCAGGTCTTGGCCGATGCCACATCGGAAAATGCTGGAGTTATATTCTTGCGCGGTTCGGGTAACGTTAGCCAGTGCATGGGCACACCTTCTGGAGTATGCTGGAACGATGAGTGGATTTGAACATTATGACCGTGAATTGCGGGATCTTGATAACGAGATCCACCGATATGCTGCGCTGTGTGGCGTAAATATCGCCAACCGGCATGAAGTCGAGGCCTGTCTGCGTACGCCTCATGAAGGATGGGCCGCCGACAAGGCGAGGGAGTCGCTGAAGGGCTTGTTGATTCTTCGCATCAAGCTGGAGACGGAGATGATTGCGCAAGGCTTTTCACCGCCGCCACTACTCACCCCTTCGCCTGCGGTCCAGTAAGGCCGGCCCACTAGCGGACGCTGATGGCAACGACCGGACAGGCCACAACACAGGCGCCGCAGCCGGTGCATAGTTCGGTATCGATGTCCGGGAGCGGGCTACCCCCCAGGCGGGGCGCGAAGCGGATGGCGCGGACATTGCAGAAGTCACCGCAGACGCGGCATTCAACGCCCTGATGCGGCAGGCAGTCTTCGCCGATGGCTGCCTTGTAGGGCCAGGCGGATTGATCGGCGTCCTGGCGTAACAGGGCCTTGGGCTGACAGACGCTGAGGCAGTCACCACAGAAGGTGCATTCGCCGAGCTTGAAGTCGACAGTCGGATAGCCGCCATCGCCGGCCACCAGGATTTTTTGCGGGCAGGCTTTGAGGCATTCGTTGCAGCGTGTGCACTGGTCGATAAAGCGCTCTTCCGAGAGAGCCCAGGGGGGGCGGAGTTCTGCCCGGGGGCGCGGTCGGCCCCGGAAGAATCCGCGCCGGGAAAGGTCGACCATGCCGCGCGGCTTACTTGCCGGCCTTCATTTTCTCGATGCCGCTACGCACCATCTGCTCGACTTCCGAACCCGGTTCGAGTTGGGGCAGCAGGGGCTCCCAGTAAGCGATCCCCTTCTTGTTGTCGCCGGCTTCCATGGCGGCGGCGCCCGCCAGGAAAAGGCTGTGGCCATGGTTGGGATCGACCTTGAGGGCGCGTTCGACCAGCTTGACTGCCTTGCCCGTGATGCCCCTGCCATCCGCCATGGCGATGGTTTCGGCGTAGCTGGCGAGCTGGTCCGGGTCGTCGTTGATGGCGCTCTCGGCATTGGCAAAGGCCTGCACGGCATCGGCGTAGCGACCCATGGACTTGTACGAGCGGGCGAGCATCAGCCAGCCTGGCGGGTTGTCCGGGTTGGCTTTCACTTTTTCGGCCAGGGTGCTGACCATGTCATTGATCTTTTCCGGCGTCATTTGCTGCGGGGCAGCCGTTTGCATAGGGTCAAGCGCCTTCGGGTTGCCGAGCAAGCCGTAGCTGAGCAGGCCGCTAATCGGCAGCAGGACGAGCAGGGCAATGGCCGTCTTGCGGCTCGGGCCATGCGCGACCGGGGCGCCAACTTGGGCGCTGGGTTCGACTTCTTCAAGCAGTCGGCGCTGCAATTCCTGCCGGGC
>CAIYYE010000423.1 GCA_903930395.1 uncultured beta proteobacterium | reverse complement strand
TTACGCCGCCTTCGGTTACCCGCTGGTCGCCGACCACATTACCGGTTTTGCCGGGCCGCTGGCCGGCCTGCATGCAGCCTTGGGCGCCGCCGATACGCCACTGGTCGTCACCGCCCCCTGCGACTCGCCGGGCCTGCCGCTTGACCTGGTCGGGCGTCTGCACCACGCACTGCTGGCCGGGCAGGCCAATCTGGCCATTGTCAGGGCGGCAGACCGGCTCCACCCGGTATTCTGCCTCTGCCATCGCTCCCTGCAGCCACAACTCGCCGCCTATCTGGAGAACGGCGGGCGCAGGGTGGCCGCATGGTGCGCGGCAATGGGGGCCATTGAAGTCGATTTTTCGGATCAATGTGCCGCCTTTGGCAATTTCAACAGCCTCGACGATCTGGCTAGACCCTGACTACGCCGGGGTTGCAACACCCTGTGGAAAACCGATATTGCACCGCAGCAATTTCAGGCTATACTGAACTCGCAGGAACAATA
This sequence comes from uncultured beta proteobacterium, assembly GCA_903930395.1. GTDB lineage: Bacteria > Pseudomonadota > Gammaproteobacteria > Burkholderiales > Rhodocyclaceae > Azonexus. The sequence continues at coordinate 4,173 of CAIYYE010000423.1, read as the reverse complement.
ATTTCCATAAATCGAGAACAGCAATGAACGTCAAGATCCACTACCGCATCACCCAGGACCGGGCCGGCATCCCCCAGGATTATTCGGGCGCCCGTCACTTTGTCGTCAGCGAAGGCGAAGCTATCGAGGAGACTGCCATGCACCAATTGGCAACAGATTACCAAGTTCCGAGAAGCGCCGTCGAGATCTGCCGCATCGAGAGCTGAGCGAGCAAATAGATGGCTGAACAGCCATCGGCACGGCGCACCCGCAAGGTCTGCCCCGTGCCTTTTTTTCGTCCACCAGAATATATTGTGCGCCGCACAATAAAGCCGGACCACATTTTGTTACACAAGGCTACGAAAGCACGACAGACTTTACGCGGGCAGAACCTTACACTGCAGTTGTGCATTGAACCCCTCCTCTCGAAATTCCCCCTTTCGAGAACTTCCACCCCGCCACTGGCGGGGTTTTTTTTGCTCAGCCGACGCGCCAGATCGTTATAATTACGCTTTCTATTCATTGCACTGGGGTCTTTAGCATGGCCGAGCAACACTCTTCCAAGAGCATCATGTGGGCGACGATCGCCGTCGCTGCCATCCTGATTGCGATCATTTACCCGCTGACCAGCAAGAATCCGGGTTCTGCCGCCGACACCAGCAAGGGTGCCGACGAGGTCGACATCCGCATCCAGCCGGTCGCCAAGTTCGAACTGAGCAAGGCCGAAGCGCCTGCTGCCAGCGGCCCCCGCGATGGCGCAACGATCTACAACACGGTCTGTGGCGCTTGCCACAACACGGGTGCCGCCGGCGCCCCGAAGATCGACGACAAGGCTGCCTGGGCACCGCGCCTGGCCACCGGCAAGGATGCGCTGATCAAGAGCGTGACCAATGGCAAGAACGCCATGCCGGCCAAGGGTGGTGCTGTGCTCTCCGACGTCGAGATCAAGAGCGTTGTCGAATACGTGATGGGCAAGGCGAAGTAATTTTCACCGCTCACATCAAGGGAGGCTGCGGCCTCCCTTTTTCGTGGACATTCGTGGACGAAAAAAAGGCGCCTCGTGGGCGCCCGGCCAGTGCAGCTTTTGGAGGGCTGCGCCTGACGTCCTGCAGCATCCTTACTTCTTGGCCGCTTCGACGGCCGGGGTAGCGGCAGCAGGAACAGCCACCTTGGCCTCTTCCTTCACTTTTTTGGCCTTGGCTTTAGCCTTGACGGCTGGCTTGGCTGCTTCCTTCGTCACTTCCGGTGCCGCAACGGCCGGCTTGGTTTCCGGGGCCTTGACTGCTTCAGCCACTTTCGGGGCTTCGGCCTTGGCGGCGGCAACGGGTGCCTTCACGGCTTCGGCAGCCTTCGGCGCTTCGGCCTTGACGGTGGCGGCGACCGGGGCAGCAGCCGCTTTCACATCAGCCGCGGCCGGTTTGACGTCAGCGGCGTGGGCAACGCCAAAAGCGGTGGCAAGGATGATGGCGATGAGTTGTTTGGTCATTTTGATTCTCCAGGTTTGTTGTTTCGGTTTTTTGATCCGGCTTTGCGAAATCGCGCTGCCTTGTGCCGAATAACGCGGCTGCTTGCCGCCCGGATGTCATAAGGAGAGTAACCCGCTGTAACGCGGTGTGACCAGGCTGTTAGCCTTTGTTGCGGGCGAGCATGGCCTTCATCGCATCGAGCCGGGCACTGCCCGTCGCCTTGTCCGGCTCGGTGGCCAGTTTGCCGCCGGAGAAGCGGATGTCCTCCTTGCCCATTTCATCGATGAAGCGCGAGGGTTCGGCCGGCATGAACTCGCGCGCCTGCTTGCGCCGCTCGCAATACGAGAGATGCAGCGAATGCTGGGCGCGCGTGATGCCGACATACATCAGGCGCCGCTCTTCCTGCAATTTGACCGGATCGAGCGATTCGCGGTGGGGCAGGATGCCCTCTTCGACACCCACCAGGAAGACGTGCCGGTATTCCAGGCCCTTGGCGGCGTGCAGCGTGGACAGCTGGACGGCGTCGTAGTCTTCGTCGTTCTGCTTGTCGAGCATGTTGATCAGGGCGATGCTCTGGGTCAGGTCGATCAGCGTCTTGCCGTCTTCCTCACCGCGCTTTTTCAACCACTCAGCGAATTCGCAGACGTTGCCCCAACGCGTCTGGGCCGTACGCTCCTCTTCGTGGTCGTAGAGGTAGGTTTCGTAGTCGATGGCCTTGAGCAGGTCAGGCAGCACCTGTTGCGCCGGTTCATTTGCCGCCCGAAACTGCAGACGGTTGATGAACTGGCAGAATTCGAGCAGCGGTTCGAGCTGGCGCGGCTGGACACGCTGCGCGAAGCCTTCCTCGAAGGCGGCATGGAACAGCGAGATATGGCGTTCGCCGGCGTAAGTGCCGAGCACCTGCAGGGTGGCCGCACCGATCCCGCGCTTGGGCGTGGTAGCGCTGCGGATGAAGGCCGGATCGTCGTCTTCGTTGGTGAGCAGGCGCAGGTAGGAAATGATGTCCTTGATTTCTGCCTTGTCGAAGAAGGACTGGCCGCCCGACAGCAAGTAGGGAACCTTGTGGTTGCGCAGCTGCGTTTCGAGCAGGCGGGCGAGGTGATTCGAGCGATAGAGAATGGCGTAGTCCTTGAACTTGCCGCGTCGCTCGAAACGGTGCGCCAGCAGTTTCATGACCACGCCTTCAGCCTCGGCCTCGTTGTCGCGGCAGGCGGTGACGGAAATCTGCTCGCCATGGCCAAGGTCGGACCACAGCTTCTTGTCGAACAGTTTTTCGTTGTGCGAAATGACGTTGTTGGCGGCCTTGAGGATACGTACCGTCGACCGGTAGTTCTGCTCCAGCTTGATGACCTTGAGCGACGGAAATTCGGCCGGCAGCTTCTTCAGGTTGTCGATGTCGGCGCCGCGCCAGCCATAGATCGCCTGGTCGTCGTCGCCCACCGCCGTGAACTGGGCGCGCACCCCGGTCAGCAGCTTGAGCAACTGGTATTGGCAGGCGTTGGTGTCCTGGTATTCATCGACCAACAGATAGCGCAGACGGTTCTGCCACTTCTCTCGGATTTCCGGGTGCTGCTGAAAGAGCACGACGGGCAGACCGATCAGATCGTCGAAATCCATGGCCTGATAGGCCTTCAGGGTCGCCTCGTAGGACAGGTAGGCCTGCGCGGCCAGGGCTTCGTGTTCGTTGGTCGTCAGTTGGCGGGCCGCTTCGGGCGTGACCAGAGCGTTCTTCCAGTTCGAGATGATCGATTGCAGGCGGCGCAGCGTGCCCTTGTCCACGGTCTTAGCGATGTCGCCGATGATGCCGGCGCAATCAGCCGAATCGAAAATCGAGAAGCGCGGCTTGTAACCTAGCGCCTTGGCCTCCTCGCGCATGATGCGGACGCCGAGCGAGTGAAAGGTCGAAATCTGCAACTCGTCGGCCTGCTGTTTGCTGAGCAGCTTGCCGATGCGCTCCTGCATTTCCTTCGCCGCCTTGTTGGTGAAGGTGATGGCGGCGATGTTGCGCGGCTGGAAGCCGCAATCCTGCACCAGGTAGGCGATTTTCTGCGTGATCACCCGCGTCTTGCCCGAGCCGGCGCCCGCGAGCACCAGCAAGGGGCCGTCGAGGTAATGGATCGCTTCACGCTGGGGTTGATTGAGGCCGGACATATGCTCTGAAAAAGGCAGCGCCCCGGCAAGGCGGGGCGCATTGAATAGGTGGGGAGATTTTAACCCAGTGGCCGTGTCAGGCGCTGTCGTCTATCCCCCTGAGGCCCATTTTCAGACCGGACGGCTTGATCAGACCATCCACCGCGGCGCCCATGGCACTCAGTTGCGAGGCCACTTCACGGGCGCCCTGCATGACCTGTTCGGCCCCATGAAAATCGCCGACGGCGCCCGGATCGATTTCGGCCAACTCCTGTTGCAGGCTGCGCCCGCGGTCACTGGCGACACCATCCAGGGCCTCGACCGGACTGATCCGCTCGCTGACCACAGGCGCCTTCCGCTCGGTCTGTTCCGGGGCGTGGCGTTGGGTCGTGCTGGCGAGGCGATCAAGTTTCATGCGAGGGCTCCTGCCCCCGTCTACGACATATTTACCGACCGGCTTTAGTTCAGAGTGCGCCGAAGACGTTTTTGAGCAAGTCGCTACCAGCGCCCAATGGATTGGCGCGCAATTTCTTTTCTTCTTCGGCAATCATCAGGAAGAGGCCATCCATGGCCTTTTGCGTCACGTAGCTGTCGACAT
>CAIYYE010000422.1 GCA_903930395.1 uncultured beta proteobacterium | reverse complement strand
GGCAATGTGCCGGATGCCTGGCGCGATAGCGCGCGTCTGATCTACCCCTACGAATTGCCCGAAAAGCGCCGCGCCAACGTCGCCACGCTCAATTCCTGGCTTAATCAGGTCAAGGTCGAGCTGGTCAACGAGCCGCTGCAGTCGGAGATTTTCTTTGCCCTGAATTTTGTCACCGACACGCTTTCGGACATGTTGAACAACCTGTATCGCGACTACCTCATGGAGCGCACCGTCAATATGGTGGCTTACCGCGAAGGCAGCAAGGCGGAGCAGGAAGTGCGTGACCGCAGCGTCCTCGGACGCAGCACCCTGCGCGGCTCGAACGCAGTTGGCTCGTCGCGGCCTGAAACGAAAGAGTTGCTGGCCCTGGGCCAGGCTGAAAAAGGCATGGCCGACCAGGCGGGGACGACTGTTTATCCGCGTCTGAGCCTCGCGGCGGGGCAGAACTTTGCGTCCAAGGGCGCCTATATCGTGCGTTATGGCAGCCAGGGCAGTGACGCCCTCGTGACCGTGACGGACTGGCTGGTGCCATGAACCCGCTCATGCCCATGTTGATTTGTTGTGAAAAGAGGTGGAATGCCATGCAACCCGTTGCCTTGAAATTGCTCTGTGTCGGCGCCTTGTCGCTGCTCATTTCCCCAGCGATGGCGGCAGAAAAGCCGGATGTTGCGGCAAAAAAGCTGGCCCCCGTCAAAGCCGAAGTCCAGCCGAAAAAGGCGTCTGCCGGCAAGGGCGCCATCACCTTGAAAAAGAATGATGGCGGTTCGCTCGAGCTGAGCAACCTGAACGACGATGAAGATGCGGAACTGCTGGTCGAGAGCCAGGACAAGTCCAAGGGAGAGTCGTCAGGGTCGGTCGCGGCTGATCGCACAGATACCGCCTCGCGCAATGACGATCCGGGCGATCCGGCCGAACGTGCTGAGCGCCGGGCTCAGAATGATCGCCAGCGCAACGAAGGCGATGGCCAGCGCGGTGGTGCAATCGGTGCCATCGGCGCAAGTTCTTCAACGGGCAGTGCTGCCGGTAGCAATTACTCGGGTGTCGGTTACGCCGGCGGCGGTGCTTCCGAGGGTGGCTATTCGGCCGACGGCAATCCGCTTCCGGGGTCAGGCGGAAGCGCCGCCCCCAATGTGCCGAAGGCGACCGTCATGCCAACTGCCAGTCCGGAAAACAATGCCATCATGCCGAATCCGCGGCCGGGAACCGAGCAGGCGGTACCGTCCACCGCCGATACGGGATCAACCGCCAACCAGGAAAAATACCGTAATCTCATGGTCCAGGAGGCGGCAACCGGCGTCGTCAATCGGACGCAGGCCGCGGTCGAGAATCCGGCTGCCGTTCGTCGCTACATTGCAACCGACCGGGCGACCTATCAGAAAACCATGGGCTATTAATCGCATCCGGCACGCGCGGATGGCAATCATTCAACGAAAGAGAGGGTTTTGTGACTATTCATAAGAACAAGCGTTTGGCTTCGCAATCATTTCGCCTGGTGAGCAGCGCTGGCGTCAAGCAGATGATTACCGTCCTGGGGGTCAGTCTGGCCTTGGGCATGGGCGGTCTTGCCCAGGCTGGCGAGCATGACCATCACCACCACCATCATGCCGAACCGGCCAAGGCGGTGAGCCAGTCGGAAGCCGCCTACAAGATGTCGGCCATCGCCATGACCCGTATGGACGGGGCCAAGAGCACGCTCGACAAGGAGCTCAACGTCTCCGGCCCGGTCTTCGTGAATTTCATCTATACCTCGTGCACGGCGATCTGCCCGATGACGACCCAGGTGTTTGCCAGCCTGCAGCAGAAGCTGATCAAGGACGGGGCTGCAGTTAACTTTGTTTCGGTCTCGATCGATCCGGAATATGATACGCCGGCGAGATTGCAGGCCTATGCCAAGAAGTTCGATGCGGCACCGGGCTGGCAGTTCTACACCGGAACAGTCAAGAACAGCATTGCGGTCCAGAAAGCTTTCGATGCTTATCGCGGCGACAAGATGAATCACATTGCCGTGACATTCTTCCGTGCGGCGCCGGGCAGCCAGTGGGTGCGTATCGAGGGGATGGCCAGTTCGGACGAACTGCTGGGCATTTATCGCGAGAAGATGAAGAAGAACTGATGCCTTCAGGCTCGGCGGATTGATCAGCGCGCTATAAACAAGGGGTGGCAAGTTGAAAATTGATTTGGGGCATTTCAGGCAGAATGCGGCGGCCAGGCTGCAACGCGGCTTCACGCTGCTAGAACTGCTGGTGGTCATGGTCATTATCGGCTTGCTGGTCGGCTATGTCGGCCCGATGTATTTCAAGCAGGTGGGCAAGTCAGAGGTCAAGGCCGCCAAGGCGCAGATCGATGGATTCGGCAAGGCACTCGACCAGTACCGGCTCGATACCGGCCACTATCCGGCGACGGAAGAGGGCCTCGGGGCGCTGACCCAGAAGCCGGCCAACGAGAAGCGCTGGGACGGCCCCTATCTGAAAAAGGCCGTGCCGCTCGATCCCTGGGGCAACGTTTATGTGTACAAGCGTCCGGGCGAACATGGCGAATACGATCTCTTGTCTTACGGCAAGGATGGCGCACCCGGTGGTGCCGGCGAAGCCGCCGACGTGGTGAACTGGGAATAGGCCGGAACGGCTGGCCATGGGGGTCTTCGAGATTCGCGCGATCCGTCAGGGGGGCGACCTGGCGGTCCTGACGCTGGATGCCGCGACCTCCGAGGCGGCCGAGGCCTCGGCACGTCAGCAAGGGCTGACGGTGATCGGCATCAAGCGCGCCCACTCGCTGTCACGCCTGCGGGGGGCAGAGGGCAAAAACTTTCCGCTGGCCCTCTTCAGCCAGGAGTTGCTGACCCTGCTTGAGGCCGGCCTGCCGGTTGTCGAAGCGGTCGAAACGCTCAAGGAAAAGGAATCGAAGCCGGAGCGCCAGCGCCTGCTCGAACAACTGGTCAAGAATCTTTACGAGGGCATGTCGTTTTCGCAGTCCCTCGAGAAGCTGGGTTCGGTCTTCCCGCCGCTCTATGTCGCCACGGTGCGCGCCAGCGAAAAATCCGGCGACCTGCAGGAGGCGCTCAGCCGCTATGTCGCCTATCAGGCGCAACTCGACATCGTGAAGAAAAAGGTGGTCAGCGCCGCCATTTATCCCTCCCTGCTCGGCGGTTCGGGCCTGCTTGTCATCATTTTCCTGCTCAGTTACGTCGTCCCGCGTTTTGCCAAGATTTTCGAGGATCTGGGCGGCGATATCCCGCTCATGTCGCGCCTCCTCATCCAGTGGGGGCGGCTCGTTCGCGAGCATGGCGGCAGCGTGCTGCTCGGCACGGTCGGTTTTGTCGCACTCATGGCCTTCTGGTTGTCGCGCCCGGCGACGCGGGCCATGCTGCTTCAGCGACTGATGTCGTTCTCGAGTATCGGAGAGCACTTCAGAATCTATCAACTGGCCCGCTTTTATCGTACGCTCGGCATGTTGCTACGAAGCGGGATGTCCATCATGACGGCATTTTCGATGACCGAAGACCTCCTGCACGGCAGTTTGCGTCTGCGTCTCAGGGAGGCCAGCGAAAAAGTGCGGCAGGGCACGCCGATTTCAGTCGCCATGGAAGCCTTCGATCTGACCACCCCCGTTTCCCTGCGCATGCTGCGTGTCGGCGAGCGCTCGGGGCGCATGGGTGAAATGATGGAGCGCATTGCGGCCTTCTACGATGAAGAAATTTCGCGCTGGGTCGACTGGTTCATCCGCCTGTTCGAACCCTTGCTCATGGTGTTCATCGGGGTGGTCATCGGCGTCATCGTGGTGATGATGTACTTCCCGATTTTCGAACTGGCCGGGACTCTCCAATAACATGACCGTCACTCCCCTTTCTCTCAGCCTGATCAGCGAAGCCCGGCGCCTGGCGGGAACCAGCGGGCGCAGCTTCATCAGCGTGCTGGCTGAAGAATGCGGCCTCTCCGAGCTGGTTTTTCCCGCTGCACTGGCGGCGACGGCGCGCAAGCGCCTGGTCGGCATGGCCGAATTGCGGCTCATGCAGCCGGTTTTCGACATCATGTCGCTGGCCGAGGGCATGGCGCGCAATTGCCACCTCTTCCGCGACGAAGCGGGCCATCTGGTACTTGTCCTGGCCGACCCCTTCGACGTCCGCCTGCTCTCGTGGGCCGAGCACCGGGCCGGGGCCGAGCTGACCGTCTGCGTCGCGGCCGAGTCCGATATCCATGCCTGGCAATCGCTGCAGGAAGACGGCATCCGGGCTATCGACACGGCCATGCCGGAAGCGGCCGGCAACCAGACGACCGATCACTCGGTCGAGCAACTCAGCCTGCGCGGCATTGCCGAGGACGCCAGCCCCGTCGTTCGCCTGGTCAATTCGACCATCTACGATGCCTTGCGGGCCGACGCCTCCGATATCCCCCTGGAAACGACAGCCGGTGGCATGATCATCCGCTATCGACTCGATGGTGTGCTTCATACCGTCGGCACGGTGCCGGCGGCCGATCTCGCGCAGCAGGTGGTGTCGCGTATCAAGGTCATGTCGGCGCTCGACATCGCCGAGCGCCGGGTGCCGCAGGACGGTCGTTTCCGGGTCAGTCTGGGCGGTCAGGAAATCGACTTGCGGGTTTCCATCATGCCCAGCATTCACGGCGAAGATGCCGTGCTGCGTATCCTCGACAAGCAGTCGCTGACCGACAAGATCGACGGACTGACGCTGACCAGCCTGGGTTTCGATGCCCCGACGGCGGCTCGCCTGCGCCACCTGGCCAGCGAGCCCTACGGCATGTTCCTGGTCACCGGCCCGACCGGCAGCGGCAAGACGACGACGCTCTATGCCGCCATTTCCGAGATCAACAGTGGCGAGGAAAAGATCGTCACCATCGAAGACCCGGTCGAGTACCAGTTGCATGGGGTTCTGCAGATTCCGGTCAATGAAAAGAAGGGCCTGACCTTTGCCCGCGGCCTGCGCTCCATCCTGCGCCACGACCCAGACAAGATCATGGTCGGTGAAATCCGCGATCCGGAAACGGCCAACATCGCCATCCAGTCGGCGCTGACCGGCCACCTCGTGTTCACCACGGTGCACGCCAACAACGTCTTCGATGTGCTCGGTCGCTTCATGCACATGGAAGTCGATCCCTACAGTTTCGTTTCGGCGCTCAACGGCATCCTGGCCCAGCGCCTGGTCCGGGTGAATTGTCCCCAGTGCGTCGGTGACGACCATCCTTCGGACGAATTGCTCGTCGCTTCCCGGCTCGGCCGCGAGGAAGTGGCCGACTTTGCCTTCCGCGCCGGCAAGGGCTGCGGCCACTGCCGGGGGAGCGGCTACAAGGGGCGGACGACGATTGCCGAAATCCTCACCCTCAACGATGAGATCCGCGAACTGATCATTGCCCGGGCGCCGATTCGCCAGATCAAGAAGGCAGCCAAGGAAAACGGCACCCTGTTCCTGCGCGATGCCGCTTTGCAGCTGGTTCGCCAGGGCATCACCACTTTAAGCGAAATCAACCGTGTCACTTTTGTCGATTAATCGCACGACGATCTTCCTTGCGCCGACCGGGGCTTTTTCCCTGGTCCGCCCGCGTTTCGGGGCGGGGCGCGTCAAGGCGTCCTTTCAGCAAGATAGCGCTGCGGCCCCCGGTAGCCTCACAGGACCGGACTTTGCTACCCTCCAGGCGGTTTTGGCCGAAGCGGGCGGCGCGGTCGAGATTGTTCTGAGCAACCATTTCGTCCGCTATCAGCTTTTCCCCTGGCAAGAGGATTTGCAGAACCTGCGCGAAGAATTGGGCTTTGCCCGCTTTGCCTTTACCCAGACCTACGGCAGTGCGGTCGATCAGTGGCACATCGCACTCAGCGACGAAGCCCCCGGGCAACCGCGGATTGCCGCGGCGATCGATGCCGCCTTGCTGGAAAAACTAGGCGAAGAGGTCAAGAAAGCTGGCGGCGAGCTGGTTTCGGTCAGCACCAGCCTGGTCTCGGCCGTCGATTACTGGCGTTCGTCCTTCGATAGTCACCAGCCGACCTGGTTCCTGTCCTATGAATCCGGTCTGCTCACCTTGTTGCTACGCGACCGCAAGGGTTGGCGCTGGGTGCGCAGCCGGCGGGTGGCTGAGGACGGGCTGGCCGGCTGGCGCGAAATCATTGCCGACGAAACATTGATGCTTGGTGAAGAGCTGGCCGGCGGTCGCGTCCTGCTCTTTGCGCCGGGCTGCAAGCTGCCGGCCGGGCCGGCGCAGGGTGGCCTGGTTCTGGTGCCACTTGAGCTGGGTGAGATGCTGGCCGGACTCGCCCTCAAAGATAACCGTTATGCCTTTGCCTGGGTGGCCTGACGATGGAACGGATTCGCCTCGATTTCATTCGCCAACATGCTTTTCCGGGGGCCTTGTCGTGGTCGCTCGGCGGCCTTGGCCTGATCGTCCTCGTCGTGGTTGCGGCCTGGGCCTATGTCGTCTCGCAGGAGACCGAAGCACATGGCCGCGAGGTGGCAGCCAAACTTCGCCAGTCGGCCGCCGAAATCGAAGCAGGCAGGCCCAAGGGCGTGCGTTTCGACGGCCAGCAGATTCCCGAGGAGTGGAATCGGGCGATCAAGGTATCGACGGCACTCAACAACCCCTGGGGCGACCTGCTCGGCATGCTCGAGGCGCAGGTGGACCGGCCGGTCGGCCTGCTCTCCGTCGAGGCGGATGCGGTTCGGCGTGAAATCACGCTGTTTGTCGAGGCCAAGAATTTTGACGAAATGCTGGCTTTTATCAACGATCTGAAAAGCCGCGACTTTCTCACCAACGTGATCCTCCATGCGCATCAGGAAAATCGCCAGGATCGCGAAAATCCCGTGCGTTTCCGGGTCACGGCCGGCTGGGTGGAGCGATGATGAAACAGAGTCTGGCCTTGCGCGTTCTCGTTTATCGCCTGTCCCGCCTGGGGTGGCCGGGTTGGGCCGGCATCCTGATGGCCCTCGTTGCGGTCTTTGCTGCCCTGACCATCATCCTGCCCGGCCATGAAGAAATGGCCAGTCTCGACGAGCGGCTGGCCAAGGCGTCCCGCGAGTCGGAGCGCCTCAAGACGCAGTCGGGCGAAGCGGTCAATTATTCCCCCGCTGAACAACTGGCTCTCTTCTACCAGGGCTTTCCGGCCGAAAACACCATCCCGGACTGGCTCGATAAAATCTACGCCTCGGCCAGGGATGACGGCATCAAGCTGGAGACCGGTGAATATTCCCTGCAGCGGGCCCAGGTCGGCCGTTTGAACCAGTACCGGATCACCTTCCCGATCAAGGCGACTTACCCGCAACTCCGCAAGTTCATGTCCGACGTCCTGGCCTCGACGCCGGCCATCGCGCTCGACAGCCTCCAGATGAAGCGTGAAAACGTCGGTGAAGGCGCCATCGAAGCCCGGCTTGTCTTCCTTCTGTACCTGGAGCCGGCACCATGACCGCGCAAACTCGCAATCGCCTGATCGTTGCTGCGCTGGCGCTGATCACCGGTCTGCTCATCTGGTTCGGTCCGGAAGACGAGTTGTCCCTGCCCGTCGAAAAATCCGCCAAGGCACCGGCCGCCAGTGCGCGCCCCGGCGACAATGCCGTCAGCGGCAGCCGACCGGCGCTCAAGGTCATCGAACGCGTCGCCGTCGCCGACGTGCCGGATGTCTTCAAGAGCTTCTCCTGGTACGTGCCGCCACCCCCTCCGCCGCCGCCCCCGCCAGCACCTCCGCCGCCACCCACGGCGCCGCCGCTGCCTTTTGTCTACCTCGGCAAATATATTGATGGCAAGACACAACTGTTCATCCTGTCGCGCGGCAACCGCGTCCTGAATGTCGCGGTCGGCGAAGTCATTGCCGATACCTACCGTATTGATGGCGTACAGGGCGGCGACCTCGGCATTACCTATCTGCCGCTCAATATCAAACAATCCCTGCCTGTGGGTTCTGACTGATGTCGATACCTGAAACGATGAAAACTATGCGCACTCCTCCCATGAGATTCAAACTGCTCTCGCTCGCTGCGGTCATCCTCCTTGTCGGAGGCTGTGCCGGCGAAATGTCGCGCCGCGAAGGGGTTAACCTGATCCTCGAAGGCCAGCTCGACAAGGGCCTGGCCAAACTCAAGGAGTCGGCGGAGGCCGCCCCGAAGAATGCCGACATTCAGGCCGAATACCTGCGCCAGCGCGATCAGGGCATCAACCGGCTGCTGACCCAGGCCAACAGCGCCCGCGTTCAGGGCGATTTTGCCGGCGCCGCCGGACACTACCGCCACGTCCTCTCGCTCGATGCCAGCAATCCTACTGCCGCCGGCGGACTCAGGGAACTCGATCGTGACCGCCGCCTGGCCGAATACCAGAAGGATGCCCAGCAGCGTTACGCCAAGGGCGACAACGACGGCGCGCGGGAAGTCCTGCGCCTGATCCTGCTCGAACGACCAAACGACCCGCAGGCCAACCAGCTCCGCCAGCGCCTCGGCGAGGCCGATCTGGCCCAGAACATCGCCGGGCCCAGCCTCAATATCAAGGGGCGCCGCCCGGTTACCCTGCAGTTCCGCGATGCCAACCTGAAGATGGTGGTCGATGCCATCTCCCGCGCGACCGGGGTCAATATTTTGCTCGACAAGGATGTCAAGAACGACATCAAGGTCACCATCTTCGTCAAGGATTCGCCGGTCGATGAAACACTCGATCTGATCCTGCTCCAGAACCAGCTCGAAAAGCGCGTCCTGGGGCCGAATTCGGTCCTCATCTATCCGGCGACAGCGGCCAAGAACAAGGACTACCAGGAACTCAAGGTGCGCCAGTTCGTGCTCGTCAACGCCGACCCCAAGCAGGTCCAGAGCATGCTGAAGACCATCCTGCGGGTCCGCGATACCTATGTCGATGAAAAGACCAATACCCTGATCGTCCGCGATACCAATGCGGTCATCCGCCTGGCCGAAAAGCTCGTGGCGTCGATCGACCTGCCTGAACCGGAGGTCATGCTCGAAGTGCAACTGCTCGATCTGGACCGGAAAAAGACCCTGGATCTGGGTATCAACTGGCCGCATACGGTGAACTGGCTGTATCCCGGCTCGGCCAATACCGACGGTTATACACGGCGCGAACTGAACTCAGTGCTGAGCGGCTCGCCACTCTACAGCTTCCTGCCCAGCCTCGGCGGGGCGATCAAGGCGCTGGAAACCGACGGCGATACCCGCGTTCTGGCAACGCCGCGCATCCGCGCCAAGAGCAAGGAAAAAGCACGCATCATGATCGGTAATCGCACGCCAATCATTTCCAGCGCTGCGGTGCCATCGACGGGAGGTATTGGCGGCTCTGCTGCGGTCTATAACACCAATATCCAGTATCTCGATACGGGTATCAAACTTGAAGTCGAGCCCAACGTTTACAGCGATGGTGAGGTCTCGATCAAGATAACCCTCGAAGTCAGCGATTTGGGTACCAAGTACGAAAATGCCCTGACGGGTACCCTGGCCTACGCCACCACGACCAACAATGCCACCACCACCTTGCGCCTCAAGGATGGCGAAACCCAGGTTCTGGCTGGATTGCTTCGCTCGTCGAGCAGTAATGCCGGCAACCAGAAAGTGCCGGGACTGGGCGACGTGCCGCTGGTCGGACGCCTGTTCGGGGTGCAGAGCGACAACTGGCAGAACCGTGAACTCGTCCTCGCCATCACGCCGCGTATCGTGCGCAATAGCCAGACCAGCGATGCGGAGATTGTCGAGATGTGGACCGGCACGGAATCCGCCGTCCGTTACGAAAACTTCCAGAAGGGGCCTGCCAAATCGCCGGCGGCTCAGCCGGCTCCGGCCCCCGCCCAGCCGGCTTTGCCCGGCAATGCACCCGAAGCCGCGGCTGACGATGCCGCTCCGGTGGCGCCGCAGGCAAGCGCGCCGGTCGGCACCTTGCGTCCGCGCATACTGGCGCCGGCAAATGCCAGAGTGGGCGATACCATTTCTGTCGCCATCGATTTCCCGGCCGTCGACAAGGGCGTCAATGCGGTGAGTTTTGCCTTGCGCTATGACACGGATAAATTGCAGCCCCTTAAAGT
>CAIYYE010000421.1 GCA_903930395.1 uncultured beta proteobacterium | reverse complement strand
GATCATCCTCTCCTCCGGTCAGACATTATTGACACTGCTCAACGACATTCTTGACCTTTCCAAGGTCGAAGCCGGCAAGTTAAAACTGGCACCCGTCGAAATATCGCCCACCCAAATGCTGAGCGATACGGTTGACTTGTTCGCCGAGGCTGCCCATGCGAAGGCCTTGTCCTTGATCATTGAATCGCAACTTGTAGACGATCGGGTCTATCTGGGTGATCCGCTCCGTATCCGCCAGATGCTTTCCAACCTGGTCAGCAATGCCGTGAAATTTACGCCAAGTGGCGAAATCAGAGCCGGGGTACGCGAACTGGAACAAACGAGCGCAGGGGCATTGCTGGAGTTCTCGATAACCGATACGGGTGTCGGTCTTGCACTCGAGCAGCAAGGGACACTCTTCGAGAAGTTTTCCCAAGTAGACGACTCGAATACCCGGAAATTCGGCGGCAGCGGTCTGGGTCTGTCAATCGTCCGCAATCTGGCCCGACTCATGAACGGGGATGCCGGCGTGACCTCGTCGCCCGGCACTGGCTCACGCTTCTGGTTCACGATTCGAGCCCCCGTCGTTTTGACACCAGTTGAAGCAGTGAAACCATGGCCGAATGATCAAAACGTAGCCCGTCCACAAAATGATTCTCCCGTAAGGTTGATGGGGCGTGTAATGATTGTCGAGGACAATGCGATCAACAGGATCGTTCAGGAAACGCTGCTGCACCAGCTCGGTCTGACCACCCAGATGGTTGTCGACGGTCAGGAGGCTGTCGATGCAATCTGCAGCGGGCAGGAGTTCGACCTCATTCTTATGGACGTGCAAATGCCTGGCTTGAATGGCCAGGCGGCGACCAAAAGGATCCGAGAATGGGAGAACAGACACCAAAAGACCCGCTCTCGCATCATTGCGATTACAGCCAATGCCTATGAAGATGACCGACGGCTTTGTCTGGAAGTTGGCATGGACGACTTCATCGCTAAACCGATCATTTTTACCGATCTTCAGCGTGTGCTAAGCAAATGGCTTCCCCTAGCTCCCGAAACTTCACCCGCACTTGCCATTGAAACGTCCGGTTCACCGGTCGACAGTCAAAGAGCCACCACCATCCTTTCAGAAATCCTCCCACAACTCGAAAAGCACCTGTTCGATGCGATTACCGGATTTAACAAGCTGGAAAGCACCTTGTCAGGAACGCGCCTGTCGGGAGAAATCGCCGAAATAAGCCATTGGATCAAGGTACTGAACTTTGATGAAACTGCCACTCGCCTGAGGAAGCTGGCAGCAAAAGAGGGTTGGAAACCCGAGTGAAAGCCTGCCTGTTATGCCTTACCCGACACACGGCGCGTGGCAGAAACAGTTTGCTCGTACAATTTGGTCATCCACTCCAAGCCCCTTGCCGAGAACCGACATGAAATTCGAAGGTACCGACACTTATGTCGCCACCCGCGACCTGACCCTGGCGGTCAATGCCGCCATCGCCCTGCAACGCCCGCTGCTCATCAAGGGCGAACCGGGCACCGGCAAGACCCTGCTCGCCGAAGAAGTGGCCCGTGCCCTCGGCATGCCGCTCTTCCAGTGGCACATCAAGTCGACGACCAAGGCGCAGCAGGGCCTCTATGAATACGATGCCGTATCACGACTGCGCGACTCGCAGCTGGGCGACCCGCGTGTCGAGGATATTTCCCATTACATCGTGCATGGTGTGCTCTGGCAGGCCTTCGAGTGCGACGAGCCTTCAGTCGTCCTGATCGATGAGATCGACAAGGCCGACATCGAATTCCCCAACGATCTGCTGCGCGAGCTCGACCGCATGGAATTCCACTGCTACGAGTTGCACCGCACGATCAGGGCGAAGCACCGGCCGCTCATCATCATTACCTCCAACAACGAAAAAGAGTTGCCGGACGCCTTCCTGCGCCGCTGCTTCTTTCACTACATCAAGTTTCCCGACAAGGAAACGATGCAGCGCATCGTCAGCGTGCATTTCCCGGTACTCAAGCACGAACTGCTCAAGGAAGCGCTCGAAGTCTTTTTCGATCTGCGCGAGGTCCCCGGACTCAAGAAGAAGCCGTCGACCAGCGAACTGATCGACTGGCTGAAACTGCTGCTGGCCGAAGACATCCCGCCCGAAGCCCTGCGCGCCAAAGAGGCAAAGGATGCGATTCCTCCGCTGCATGGCGCCCTGCTCAAGAACGAACAGGACGTACATCTTTTTGAACGCCTGGCTTTCATGGCGCGCCGCAAGACGTAAATGCTCGTCGATTTCTTCCTGCACCTGAAAGCCCGCCAGCTGCCGGTGTCGACCAACGAACTGCTGGCCCTGCTTGAAGCGCTGGAGGCTCGGCTGGTCAGTGGCAGCCTCGACGATTTCTACCTGCTGTCACGCGCCATCCTGGTCAAGGACGAGGCGCTTTACGATCGCTTCGACCGCGCCTTCGGCGAGTATTTTCGCGGCATCGAAGCCCTCCCCGGCTTTGCACCGGAGGTTCCGGAGGAGTGGCTGGAACTGGCCGCACGTCGACATCTGTCGGAAGCCGACCGCCTGAAGCTGCAGAAACTCAGCTACGAGAAAATTTTCCAGCAATTGAAGGAGCGACTGGCCGAGCAGAAGGAACGCCATTCAGGGGGCAGCAAGTGGATAGGCACGGCCGGCACCTCGCCCTACGGTCACGGCGGCTACAACCCCGAAGGCGTGCGCATCGGCGGCGACTCGGTGGGCAATCGCACGGCCATCAAGGTGTGGGATCAGCGCGAGTTCCGGAACCTCGACGACTCGCTCGATCTCGGCATCCGCAACATCAAGGTCGCGCTACGCCGCCTGCGCCGCTTTGCCCGAAAAGGGGCCGCCACCGAACTCGATCTCGACGGCACCATCGCCGGCACTGCCCGCAACGGCGGCTGGCTCGACCTGCACCTGCGGCCCGAGCGCCACAATGCCGTCAAGGTGCTGCTCTTTCTTGACATCGGCGGTTCGATGGACGATCACATCCAGGCCTGCGAGGAACTCTTCTCCGCCGCCCGCGCCGAATTCAAGCATCTCGAACATTTCTACTTCCACAACTGCGTTTACGAAGGGGTCTGGAAAGACAACCGGCGCCGCCAAGGCGAGAAGCTATCGACTTGGGACGTCATCCACACCTACGGCCCGGATTACAAGCTGGTCTTCGTCGGCGATGCCAGCATGAGCCCTTACGAAATCGCCCGTCCCGGCGGCAGTGTCGAACACTGGAACGAAGAAGCCGGTGCGGTCTGGCTGGAGCGTCTGCTCGCCACCTGGCCCCGTGTCGCCTGGCTCAATCCGCTGCCGGAAGCGCACTGGACCTACACGCCGTCGATCCGGATGATTGAGCAATTGCTGGGCAAACGGATGTTTCCGCTGACTATCGACGGCCTGGAGCGGGCGATGCGCAGCCTGTCGAAATAACTCGGGGCACACCGCTCCTCTGCGTGTGAAAAAAACCCACGCCGCGCGATTCCGGGCGTAGAATCGTGTTGCACAACTTCTGCTGGCGGCCCATGTTTCGCAAATTTATTCCTGCT
>CAIYYE010000420.1 GCA_903930395.1 uncultured beta proteobacterium | reverse complement strand
GCGGCGGTCGCTGCCACATTGGCAACCGCTTCCTCATTTGTGTTGCCAAATCCCAGTTTGGCCATGATGTTGCTGAAAATTCCCATCGTCATTCCTTTGCTATCACATCGAAAATGCGCCGGTCAGTCCGGCGCGCCGAGCCATGATAGGCAGAACACCGGGCCGGATTTGTAAATTTATATGAAGAGTCCGAGGGCAGGTGTTCTTGCAGATACCTTGCAAATTGCCACCGTAATCCTGCTTTCCATCCACCAGTTCGTGCAGCGCGACGCGCCGAGCACCGACTTGAAGTAACATCGCGCCTGCCCGTCGTTATAGTGCCGACCATGACCGACCAACTGAACCTTTTCGACCCGAATGCTCCGCTCGCCGAGAGCCACGAAACCGCGCCACAGATGCCCATAGAAGCTGCCCCGGAATTGCCTGACGACCTGTTTGAACTGACTACCGAGCCGGCCCTGCCGCCGGATTTACCGCCATCAGCCAGCGGTCCCGCCGCCGACATCCCTTCGCCGGCCGACTATGCCGCCCGCCGCTATCTCGAATACGCGATGAGCGTCGTCACCGGCCGCGCCCTGCCCTCGGCGGCCGATGGCCAGAAGCCGGTGCAGCGCCGGATTCTCTACGCCATGCACCGGATGGGCCTGTACAAGAGCCCGCGCCATGTCAAATCGGCCCGTGTCGTCGGTGACGTGATCGGTAAATACCACCCGCACGGCGATTCCTCGGTCTATGACGCGATGGTCCGCATGGCGCAGGACTGGAGCCTGCGTTACCCCATCGTCGATGGCCAGGGCAATTTCGGCTCGCGTGACGGCGACAACGCCGCCGCCATGCGCTACACGGAAGCCCGCCTGACGCCGATTGCCGAGCTCCTGCTGGCCGAACTCGACGAAGGCACGGTCGACTGGAAGCCCAATTACGACGGCGCCAACGACGAACCCGCCCTGCTCCCGGCCCGCCTGCCCTTCTGCCTGCTCAACGGCGCTTCCGGCATCGCCGTCGGCATGGCGACGGAAATCCCGGCCCACAACCTGCGTGAAGTCGCCAATGCCGCGGTCAATCTGATCCGCGACCCGAATTTCAGCGAAGACCAGGTCCTGGCCCTGATTCCCGGCCCGGATTACCCGGGCGGGGCGCAGATCATCTCGACCCCGGAAGAAATCGCCGCCACCTACCGCAGCGGTCGCGGCAGCCTGCGCGTGCGCGCCAAGTGGAAGATCGAAAACCTCGCCCGTGGCCAGTGGAAGCTGGTCATCACCGAACTGCCGCCGGGCGTCTCGACCGCCACGGTGCTCTCGGAAATCGAAGCCTGTTCCAACCCGGTCGCCAAGGAAAAGGCCGGCAAGAAGGTTTTCACGCCGGAACAACTGAACCTCAAGGCGGCCTTCCTCTCGTCGATTTCGGAAAGCGGCGTGCGGGACGAGTCGGGCAAGGAACACGCCGTTCGCCTCGTCATCGAGCCGGCCTCATCGCGTCAGGGTCAGGACGACCTGATCCGCATGCTGCTCGCCCACACCAGCCTCGAAACCAATGCCTCAATCAACCTGACCGTCCTCGGCGTCAATGGCACGCCGCGCCAGGCTTCGCTCTACAGCATGATCGCCGAATGGTGCCGCTTCCGCCTCGCCACGGTCGAGCGGCGCACGCGCCACCGCCTGACCGCTGCCGAAAAGCGCATTCACATCCTCGAAGGCCGCCTGGCCGTCCTGCTCGACATCGACAAGGTGATCAAGGTCATCCGCGAATCGGACGACCCCAAGGCCGACCTGATCAGCCATTTCAAGCTGTCCGACATTCAGGCCGAAGACATCCTCGAAATCCGCCTGCGCCAGCTGGCCCGGCTCGAAGGTATCAAGATCGGCGAAGAGCTGGCCAAGCTGCGTGAAGAAGCGGCTGGCCTCAACAAGCTGCTCGACTCGGAAGAAGCCCTGCGCGCCTGCGTCGCTGCCGAAATCGAGGCGGACGCGAAGAAATACGGCGACGACCGCCGCACCTTCATCGAAGCCGACACCAAGGTCACCATGTCGGACGCCAAGACCGTCTCCATCGTCGATGAGCCAACCACCCTGATCGTATCGAGGCACGGCTGGCTGCGCTCGCGTCAGGGCCACAACATCGACCCGACGCAACTGAGCTTCCGCTCCGGCGACGAACTGCTTGCCTGCCTGCCCTGCCGCACCGTGGATAGCCTGATCCTGCTCGACACCAAGGGTCGCGCCTACTCGATCCCGGCCTCGGACATCCCCGGCGGCAAGGGTGACGGCATTCCCGCTACCTCGCTGGCTGATTTCCAGGATGGCGGCAAGCCTTGCCTGGCCGTCGCCATCAAGAACGAGGCGCTTTACCTGGTTGCCGCCAGCGGTGGCTACGGCTTCCGCTGCAAGGGTGAAGACCTGCTGTCGCGGGGCAAGGCCGGCAAGGCCTTCATGACCCTGCCGGAAGGTGAAACCCCGGTTGTTTTCGTCCCGGCACCGGTCGGCGAAATCGCCTGCCTGACCAAAGACGGCCGGGCGCTGGTCTTCCCTGTCGATGAAATCCGCCTGCTGCCCAAGGGGCGCGGACTCAAGCTGATCGATGCCGACCCCGGCAAGATGGCCCTGGAAGACATCATTCCTGTCGTAGACGGCGTGGCCGGCAAGCTCAAGGGCGAACGCCTGGCGCTGTGTCGTGGCAACCGTGGTGGCAAGGGGAAACCGGTCAAGGCCAGCAGAAAATAATTCGATAGAACCTCTGCGCTGGCAGCGAATCCAAAAAGACGGATAATATGTGTCGGAAGCTGCATCCCCCGCCCAGCGGGAGGATTCAGTAGCCCGGCGACCTTCACCATGGAGTTTAGATGTCTCGCACCCTGATCCTAGTCATCGAGTTTTTAGTCGTCACGGGCGTCTGTTTCAGCATCGGTATGTATCTGGCCACCCGCTTCGAGCAGAAAAAGAAAGCCCGGCGCCGCAATATGAACCCGCACTCGCTACCGATGTCCGCCTTTTCAGTCTTTGATCATCCGGCCGCCCGCAAGACGGCCAACGACAATCCCCTGGAAGAAGCGGAGTTGTTCATGGTCTATGGCAAAAAGCTGCAAGCCCTGGAAGTGCTCCGGGATGCCATGCTCAAAAAGCGCGTCACCCGCGAACAATACGAAGCCTTCAAGGCCAACCACGGACTTTAACAAAACGCTTTAATAAACGTAAAAAAGCCCTTGATTATTCAAGGGCTTTTTTGTTTTGCACCGGAGTCACCTCCGGGCGCAGAGCACTGACTTAGGCAGCCTTCTTGGCAGCCTTCGGTGCGGCGACGACGTTGGCAGCCTTCATCGTGGCGGTGGT
>CAIYYE010000419.1 GCA_903930395.1 uncultured beta proteobacterium | reverse complement strand
TCGCATGACCAGAACCGAAGCACGGATATTGGTGAAATCGAGCTGACATTCGGGCCGGACTTTGCCTATGCCAATTTCACGGGTGACTTGCCCACCCCGAGCGGCTCGCTCAATGCCGGCAGTGCCTCGCTGGCCCATCAGCGCACCGCCCTGTTCGGCTTTGACCGCGTTTCAACGCTGCCGACGGCCGTCAAGAAACTCAATCTGCCCTGCGAAAACTGGCTGCTCGTCGATGGCCGGGCGGTTCGCCCGAACGCCGAACCGGGCGCCCGCCGTCAGTCACCCTGCCTGATCGCCACGACCCGCCACGAGCAGCCACGACTGGGCGTCATGAAGGGCCTGCATTGCATTCCCGGCAACGCGCTGGCCGCAGATCTCGAATGGTACGAGGAGGGCATCGAGCCGGCTCGCCTGTCGCGTCCTGCTGCGCCGGGCCAGGCACTCCCCGTGATTCCGGTCTTCCTTCTGCATGACGGCGAGAATTGCTCTCTTATCGTACCGACGATCGCCGGTATCCGCCTTGACATGGGGATCACGCTGGAAGGAAGCTCGGTCAGCCACCTGCTGCCGACGGAAGTCCTCGAACGCGGCGTGGACTTCGTCCGCTACGCCGTGACGAAACAATAAAAAAGCCCGCCGGGTGGCGGGCTTTTCTGGCATCGGGCCGGACGAACCGGCCGACAGCCCGATTACTCGAACTCGATGATGACCTGATCGACCGTCAGGCTTTCGCCGGCAGCTGCCGAGATCTTCTTCACCTTGCAGTCCTGGTCGGCCTTGAGAATGTTTTCCATCTTCATGGCTTCGATCACCGCCAGCTTTTCACCCGCCTTCACTTCCTGACCAACCGTCACCGCCACTTCGCGGAGCAGGCCGGGCATCGGGGAAATGAGGAACTTGGAGAGGTCGGGCGCCTGCTTCTCGGGCATCAGCGCCAGCAGTTCGGCCGCACGGGCGCTCATCACCATGAAATCGGCGCGAGTGCCCCAGTGGAACAGGCTGTACCTGGTCTTGTGACGCTCAACTTGCAACGTGAATTCCTGACCATTGCAGGTACCGACAAACAGGGACTCACCGAGTTTCCAGCTGGAGCGCAGTTCGTAGTGCTTGCCGTTGTATACGATGTCATAGCCGCCATCGACCAGACGGGCGGTCACCGGATGATGCTGATTGCCAGCGGCATCCAGGCGAACCACCATCCAGTTGTCGCTGACCAGACGCTCATGGCCCTGCAGTTGACCGGAAATTGATGCCGAGCGATCGGTGAAGGCACGGTATACGTAGGCGGCGACAGAAACCAGCAGGGCCGGATCATCGTGCGGCACCATCGAGGCATCGAAGCCCGTCGGGTAGTGCTTGGGAATGAAGCCAGTGTCGAAGACGCCGGAATGGAACACCGGATGCTGCATCAGTGCGGCCTGGAACGGAATGTTCGAGGAAATGCCACGGATAACGAAGGCATTCAGCGCATCGCGCATGCGGGAAATCGCCGTGCTGCGATCCTTGCCATGCACAATCAGCTTGGCAATCATGGAATCGTAGAACATCGAGATCTCGCCACCATCATAAACGCCGGTATCGACACGGGTCGTACCGTTGTCATCGCTGGTTTCCTTCGGCGGCTGGAACTTGACCAGACGGCCGGTGGAGGGCAGGAAGCCACGGAACGGGTCTTCGGCGTTGATGCGGCACTCCATGGCCCAACCGTCGATGGTGACGTCGGCCTGGCTCAGCGGCAGCTTCTCGCCGTAGGCAACACGGATCATCTGCTCGACGAGGTCGAGACCGGTGATCAACTCGGTGACCGGGTGCTCGACCTGCAGACGGGTATTCATTTCCAGGAAGTAGAACTCCTTGGTCGCACCGGAAACGACGAATTCGACCGTACCGGCCGACTCGTAGTCCACCGCACGGGCCAGGGCCACAGCCTGCTCGCCCATGGCTTTGCGCATGGCCGCATCGACGAAGGGGCTCGGTGCCTCTTCGATGACCTTCTGGTGACGACGCTGGATCGAGCAGTCACGCTCGTTCAGGTACACGTAGTTACCGTGCGAGTCGCCCAGCACCTGGATTTCGATATGGCGCGGTTCGAGCACGTACTTTTCGATGAAGACGCGGTCGTCACCGAAGGAGTTGCGGGCTTCGTTGACGCAGGACGACAAACCTTCATGCGCTTCAGCATCGTTGTAGGCAACACGCAGCCCCTTGCCGCCGCCGCCGGCCGAGGCCTTGATCATGACCGGGTAGCCGATGCCCTGGGCGATCTTGACGGCTTCGTCAGGACCGGCGATGGCATCGTTGTAACCCGGAATGGTATTCACGTTGGCAGCAATGGCGAGCTTCTTGGACTCGATCTTGTCGCCCATCTTGGCTACCGAGTAGTGCTTCGGGCCGATGAACTTGATGCCTTCTTCTTCCAGGCGACGCGAGAACGTCGCGTTCTCGGACAGGAAACCGTAACCCGGGTGGACAGCCTGAGCACCGGTCTGCTTGCAGGCCGCGATGATCTTGTCCATGACCAGATACGACTCTTTCGAGGCGGCCGGGCCGATACAGACGGCTTCGTCGGCGAGGTCGACGTGCAGCGCATCCTTGTCGGCTTCGGAATAGACGGCGACGGTCTTGATGCCCATCTTGCGGGCAGTCTTGATGACACGGCAGGCAATTTCGCCGCGGTTTGCTATGAGAATTTTGTCAAACATAAGTGTTCGTCCTTTTTTTAGGATCGAGGATCGAGGGGCTTGAGCTGCTAGTAAGCTGCTGCCCTCTCGATCCAGATAACTCGATCCTGGATCCTAATCAGAGCGGAATGTTGCCGTGCTTGCGCCACGGGTTGTCGAGTTTCTTGTCGCGCAGCATGGCCAGCGAACGGGCAATGCGCTTGCGGGTGGCGTGCGGCATGATGACGTCGTCGATGAAGCCACGGGCGCCCGCCACGAACGGATTGGCGAACTTGGCCTTGTACTCGGCTTCGCGCTCGGCCAGCTTGGCCGGATCGTTCTTTTCCTCGCGGAAGATGATTTCTACAGCGCCCTTCGGGCCCATGACCGCGATTTCAGCAGACGGCCAGGCGATATTGACGTCTCCACGCAGGTGCTTCGACGACATAACGTCGTAGGCACCGCCGTAAGCCTTGCGGGTAATGATGGTGACCTTCGGCACGGTGCATTCGGCGTAGGCGTAAAGCAGCTTGGCGCCGTGCTTGATGATGCCGCCGTATTCCTGCGTGGTGCCCGGCATGAAGCCCGGGAC
>CAIYYE010000418.1 GCA_903930395.1 uncultured beta proteobacterium | reverse complement strand
GCGCTTCTTCACCAAGCTGATGCGCGATGTCGGCCTCATCGGCGATCTCGGCGAACCCTTCGCCAATCTGCTGACGCAGGGCATGGTCGTCGCCCCGACCTTCTACCGCGATCTCGATGGCGGCAAGAAGCTGTGGATCAACCCGGCCGAGGTGGATGTCGTCACCGACGAACGCGGTCGACCGACCGGCGCCACGCTCAAGGCCGACGGTCTGCCGGTGGTCATCGGCGGCACCGAGAAAATGTCGAAGTCGAAGAACAACGGCGTCGACCCGCAATCGCTGATCGAACAATACGGCGCCGATACGGCCCGCCTCTTCATCATGTTCGCCTCGCCGCCCGACCAGTCGCTGGAATGGTCCGACGCCGGCGTCGAAGGGGCTTACCGCTTCCTGCGCCGCCTGTGGAAGACGACCTACGATCACGTCCAGGCCGGTCTCGTCTCGGCCAGCGTCGCCCAGGCCGAGCTGTCGCCGGCCCAGGCCGACCTGCGCCGCAAGCTGCACCAGACCATGGGCAAGGTGGCCGACGATTACGGCCGGCGCAAGCAGTTCAATACCGCTATCGCCGCCGTCATGGAACTGCTCAACGCCTACGACAAGTGCGAGCTCGGCGATGCCGCCGGCCGTGCCCTCGCCCAGGAAACGCTGGAAAGTGCCGCGCTGCTGCTCTTCCCCATCGTCCCGCACATCGGCCAGGCGCTCTACGCCGAACTGAAGCCGGGTCTCGATGCCGGTTCGCAAGCCTTCCCCAAGGCCGACCCGGCAGCCCTCAAGCAGGACGAAATCGAGCTCATGGTGCAGGTCAATGGCAAGCTGCGCGGTTCCATCCGCGTCGCCGCTGAAGCCGACAAGGCGAGCATCGAAACGGCTGCGCTGGCCTCGGAAGGCGCCGTCAAGTTCATGGAAGGCAAGCCGGCCAAGAAGGTCGTCGTCGTGCCGGGCCGTCTGGTCAATATCGTCGTATAAGGAAAGCCGTCATGCGTTCGCCGCTCCGCCTGCTTCTCGCCCTGATCATCGCCGCCACCATCGCCGGGTGCGGCTTCCATCTGCGTGGCGTGGGCAGCGGCAACCTGCCCTACAAGACGATGTATATCGCCTTGCCGGACACGGCTGACGTCAGTATCTGGCTGCAACGCTACATCCGGGCCAGTGGCAGCACCCGGATAGTCGACGACGCCAAATCGGCCGAGGCCATCTTCCAGCAGCTGGGCGACAGTCGCCAGAAGAACATCCTCAGCGTCAACGCCCAGGGCCGCGTGCGCGAATACCGTTTGCAGCTGACCTACACCTTCCGGGTGGTCAACCAGAAGGGGCAGGTGCTGGTCCCGGCCAACGAAGTCGCCCTGACCCGTGATATTTCTTTCGACGACTCCAACGTCCTCGCCAAGGATCTCGAAGAAGGCCTGCTCTGGCGTGACATGAACAATGATCTGGTCAATCAGATCATGCGCCGCCTGAGCATCGTCAAGCCGAAGAATCCCGACCTCGAAGACGAAGAATAATGTTGCTCAAGGGCGACCAGCTGGCGAGCCATCTCGAACGCGAGCTGCGCCCGCTCTACGTCCTCTACGGCGACGATCCGCTGCTCGTCATTGAGGCAGCCGACGCCATCCGCGCCAAGTCGCGGCAGCAAGGCTACAGCGAGCGCGAAGTACTGACCGTCCTGCCGCAGTTCGACTGGGGCCAGCTTCTGGCTGCTGGCGGCAACATGTCCTTGTTCGGCGACAAAAAACTGATCGACTTGCGCATTCCCACCGGCAAGCCGGGCAAGGAAGGCAGCGCGGCGCTGCAGCAATGGTGTCAGAACCTGTCGATGGACAATCTTCTGCTCATCACCCTGCCCGAACTCGACTGGCGCGAGGAAAAGGCCGTCTGGTTCACGGCGCTGGTCAATGCCGGCGTCGCCATCAAACTGATCGCTCCGCCGCTGGCCGAACTGCCGGGCTGGATCGCCGGCCGCCTGCGTCGCCAGCAGCAGGGCGCCGATCTGGAAAGCCTCAAGTTCATCGCCGAGCGCGTCGAAGGCAACCTGCTCGCCGCGCACCAGGAAATCCAGAAACTCGGCCTGCTCTACCCGACTGGACAGTTGAGCCTGGCCCAGATTCGCGACGCTGTGCTCAATGTCGCCCGCTACGACATCGACGGCCTGCGCGAAGCCCTGCTCTCGGGCGACATCGCCCGCCTGACCCGGACACTCGACGGCCTCATGCAGGAAGGCGAAGCGCCGCCGCTGGTGCTTTGGGCAATGAGCGAAGAGATCAGGGCGCTGACCATCATTCGCGCCGGCATGGATGCTGGCAAACCGGTCGACATGCTGCTCAAGGATGCGAAAGTCTGGGGACCGCGCGCCAATCCGGTAAAGAAAGCCTTGCAGCGCCTGTCAACCACGGCACTGGAAGCGGCGCTGCAACATGCCGGCAAGATCGACCGACTAGCCAAGGGCATCGGTCACGGCAATATCTGGGAAGAATTCCTGCGGCTCGGCCTGCGCCTCGCCGCCACGAAATAATCAGGCCACTTTAGGGTCGGCAGCAGGAGCGTCCGGCTCCAGGTCTTCCCAGATGCAGCTGCACTCGCTACGGACGTCATGCAGCCCCGGCTTGGTCTTCTCCTGCACCAGGCACTCGCCTTCACATTCCTCGGAAACCACGACCAGCTTCATCTCGGCGTCCACATGCCGTTCGCCGTCCCAGAAGCTACACGTCGCGCAGACCTTGACCTCGGTCGGCAATATCAATTTTTCTGCCATCTTGTCCTCAACGGAAAGCCCTGTTGTCGTTGCGGATAAGAGTTTACCCGGTTACGGAAGTTCCCGTTTATTTGTCTGGCTATAATGTTCCTTTGCTCCGCACGAAGAACACCATGGATATCAAGGAATACATGCAGACCGTCGGCCGTCAGGCCCGCGCCGCCTCGCGCCGCCTGGCTTCGGCTTCGACCGCCGAGAAGAACGCCGCATTGCTCGCCATCGCTGCCGCCATCCGCCGCGACAAGGCAGCCCTGGTCGCGGCCAATCAGGAAGACCTGGCTGCCGCCCGCGCTGCCGGCCTGGAAAGCGCCATGCTCGACCGCCTGACCCTCTCCGAAAAAGGCGTGGACAGCATGGCCGACGGCGTCGAACAGGTTGCCACGCTGGCCGATCCGATCGGCGAAATGGGCGAATTCAAGTACCAGCCGTCCGGCATCCAGGTCGGCAAGATGCGCGTGCCGCTTGGCGTCATCGGCATCATTTACGAAGCCCGTCCGAACGTCACGGCCGACGCTGCTGCGCTCTGCCTGAAATCCGGCAACGCGGCCATCCTGCGCGGCGGATCGGAAGCCATCCGCTCCAACCGCGCCATCGCCGCGCTGGTTCAGGAAGGCCTGCAGGCTGCCGGTCTGCCGGCTGATGCCGTGCAGGTCATCAACACCACCGACCGCGCTGCGGTTGGCGAACTGATCACGATGCGCGAATTCGTCGACGTCATCGTGCCGCGTGGCGGCAAGGGCCTGATCGCCCGCCTGCTGGCCGAATGCCGCGTGCCGATGATCCAGCACCTCGACGGCAACTGCCACGTCTATCTCGAAGAAGAAGCCGATCCGAACAAGGCGCTGAAGATCGTCGAGAACGCCAAGACGCAACGCTACGGCACCTGCAACACGGCCGAGTCGCTGCTCGTCGACCGCGCGGTCGCCGCCATGCTGCTGCCGCCGATTGCCCATATGCTGACCACCAAGGGCGTCGAAATCCGGGGTTGTGCCGAGACTTGCGCCATCGTGCCGAACGCCGTCGCGGCGTCGGAAGACGACTACTACATGGAATTCCTCGCGCCTATCATTTCCGTCAAGGTCGTTACCGGTATCGATGAGGCCATCGCCCACATCAACCAGTACTCGTCACACCATAGCGAAGCCATCGTCACCGACAATCACCCGAAAGCCATGCGCTTCCTGCGCGAAGTCGATTCGGCCTCGGTCATGATCAATGCGTCGACGCGCTTTGCCGATGGCTTCGAGTACGGTCTGGGCGCCGAAATCGGCATTTCGACCGACAAGATCCACGCCCGCGGCCCGGTCGGCCTCGAAGGGCTGACCAGCCAGAAGTGGATCGTCCTCGGCGACGGACACGTTCGCGCCTGATCCGCCGCACCACCAAGGAGACTGCTTGTGGCCAAACCGTCCTTCACCTGGGAAGACCCTTTCCACCTCGACAGCCAGCTGGCCGCCGACGAGCGGCAGGTCCGCAATGCCGCCCGTGACTTCGCCCAAAAGGCGCTGCAGCCGCGCATTCGCGATGCCTTTCGCCATGAAACGACCGACCCCGCCATCTATCGCGAGATGGGCGAGATGGGTCTGCTCGGCGCCACATTGCCACCGCAGTACGGTGGCGCCGGGCTCAACTACGTCTCTTACGGGCTGATTGCCCGCGAACTCGAATATGTTGATTCAGCCTACCGCACCCTGGTCAGCGTGCAATCCTCGCTGGTCATGCTGCCGATTTACGAGTTCGGCTCCGATGCGCAGAAGGAAAAGTACCTGAAGAAACTCGGCCGGGGCGAACTGATCGGCTGCTTCGGCCTGACCGAGCCCAACTCCGGCTCCGACCCGGCCAGCGCCACCACCTGCGCCCGCGCCGTGGCGGGGGGCTGGAAGCTCTCCGGCCACAAGACCTGGATCACCAATTCACCGATTGCCGACATTTTCATCGTCTGGGCCAAGGACGATGCCGGCGCCTTGCGCGGCTTCATCCTCGAAAAAGGCATGGCCGGCCTCTCGGCCCCTGTCATCGCCGGCAAGGTCAGCCTGCGCGCCTCGATCACCGGCGACATCGTCATGGATGAAGTATTCGTGCCGACCGAGAACCAGTTGCCCAGGGCCAGCGGCCTGAAAGGCCCTTTCACCTGCCTCAATTCGGCCCGCTTCGGCATCTCCTGGGGCGCTCTCGGTGCGGCCGAAAGCTGCTGGCACACGGCCCGGCAATACACCCTGGACCGCCAGCAATTCGGCCGTCCCCTGGCCGCCACCCAGTTGATCCAGAAGAAGCTGGTCGACATGCAGAGCGAAATCGCCCTCGGCATCCAGGGTGCGCTGCGCCTTGGCCGCATGATGGACGACGGCAGCGCGACACCGGAACTGGTCTCGCTGCTCAAGCGCAACAGCACCGGCAAGGCCCTCGAGATCGCCCGCAACGCCCGCGACATGTTGGGCGGCAACGGTATTTCGGACGAATTCGGCGTCATCCGCCATATGGTCAACCTGGAATCGGTCACCACCTACGAAGGCACGCACGACGTCCATGCGCTGATTCTCGGTCGCGCCCAGACCGGCCTTTCGGCATTTTGAATTTCTGGATGATGCGGGCGGTCGACAGTGAACTGCTGAATCAGGAGGTCTCATGAACCCATCGACCTATCAGGCCATCGTCGCCGCTCCCGGCTTTACGCTCGGCGTTCAGTGCAGCGACGAAGAAGTCACCGCTATCGACTTCCTCGAGCCGCGTCCGGAACAAATGCCCACTTCGCCGCTGGCCGCTGAAGCATTCCGCCAGCTCAAGGCCTATATCGCTGATCCAGATTTCGTTTTCGGCCTGCCCTTGCGGCCGGCTGGCACCACTTTCCAGCGCCGGGTCTGGGCTCAGATTGCCGCCATCCCGAGCGGCCAGACGCACACCTACGGCCAGCTCGCCAAAGACATCAAGAACGCCCCCCGCGC
Source organism: uncultured beta proteobacterium (assembly GCA_903930395.1). GTDB lineage: Bacteria > Pseudomonadota > Gammaproteobacteria > Burkholderiales > Rhodocyclaceae > Azonexus. The sequence goes on along the minus strand of CAIYYE010000418.1, from coordinate 3,393 downwards.
CGTCGGTCAGGCCTGTGGCGCCAATCCTTACCCGATTGTCGTCCCCTGCCATCGCGTCGTCGCCGCCGGTGGCGGACTGGGTGGTTTTGCCCGTGAGCGCGGCGGCTTCCTGCTCGAGGTCAAGCGCTGGTTACTGACGCATGAAACTCGCCGCCCCGGCTGACCTCGCCGAGATCGACAATTTCTGCGACGCTCTCTGGCTCGAAGATGGTCTGGCCAGGTCTACACTCGACAGCTATCGCTCCGACCTCGGCCGGCTCGCCCTGTGGCTGGCCAACAACGCCCACGAGCCGCTGCTCGACCTGCGCGAAACGACGCTGACCAGCTTCATCGCCCATTTGTCGAAACAGACCCGCGCCAGTTCGCAGGCGCGTTACCTGTCAACCTTGCGCCGCTTCTACCGCTGGCAGCTCGGCCGTGGCCGCATCGTCGCCGATCCGACGCTCAAGCTGGCCAACCCGAGCCGCCCCTCGCGCCTGCCCAAGGTGATGTCGGAAAAACAGGTCGAAACCCTGCTCGATGCGCCAGATCTCGAGACCCCGCTCGGCTTGCGCGACCGCGCCATGCTCGAAACGATCTACGCCACCGGCCTGCGCGTCTCCGAGCTGGTCAATCTCCGGCTGCATGAAGTCAGCCTCGCCGACGGCGTCCTGCGCGCCCTCGGCAAAGGCAGCAAGGAAAGGCTGGTACCGCTCGGCCAGATCGCTATCGAATGGATCAAGCGTTACCTCAACGAGGCCCGCCCCGACATTCTCAACGGCCAGCAGAGTGACGACCTGTTCGTCACGGCGCGCGGCGCGGCCATGACCCGGCAGGCCTTCTGGCAACTGATCAAGCGCTACGCGCTGATTGCCGGCATCGCCCCGGAAAAGCTCTCGCCGCACGTCCTGCGCCATGCCTTCGCGACACACCTCCTGAATCACGGCGCTGACTTGCGTGTCGTCCAGTTGCTGCTCGGCCACGCCGATATTTCGACCACCCAGATCTACACCCACGTCGCCCGGGAGCGCCTGAAGACGCTGCACGCAGAGCATCATCCCCGCGGCTAAAATGACCTCATGAGCAAAACCGAACACGCCCCAGAAACCCAGGCCACCAAGTTTCTCAAGTCCAACAAGGTAGCCTTTTCAACGCACCTCTACGCCTACGAGGAACACGGCGGCACCAAGGTCTCGGCGCGTGAGTTGAACGTCGACGAACATGCCGTCGTCAAGACGCTGGTTTTCGAGGATGAGAATGCCAAACCGCTCATCGTCCTGATGCACGGCGATTGCAAGGTATCGACCAAGGAACTGGCGCGGCAGATCGGCTGCAAGAAAATCGAACCCAGCAAGCCGGAAGTGGCCAACCGCCATACCGGCTTCCTGGTCGGCGGCACCAGCCCCTTCGGCACCAAGAAGGCGATGCCGGTGCATATCGAGAAGAGCATCCTCGACCTGCCGCTGATCTACATCAACGGCGGCCGGCGCGGCTTCCTCGTCGGTGTCCATCCGCACGACATCGTGCGTACCCTAAAGCCCAAGGTCGTTGAAGCAGCCTTGAAAGCCTAGAGCGAACGCTCGATGATGACGCCGACGCGCTTGACGCCGGGCATCATGCCAAGTTTGGCGACCGAGACGCGAACCCAGTGCACGGCGAAGGTTTCCAGCACGTAAGTCGCCACATGCTCGGCCAGGGCTTCGATCAAATTGAAATGCACCGTCGCCAGATCGGCCCGTAGGCGCTCGACCACAACGGCGTAATCCACCGTGTCGCGAATATCGTCGCTGGCCCCGGCGGAGGCCGTAGACACGCCGATCTGCAATGAAATATCGACCGTCTGGGGCATGGCCTTTTCGCGCGGATAGATGCCTATCCAGGTTTCGGCGCGCAGTTCTTCGAGGAAAATGATGTCCATAGGGCGGTCGACCGCAGCAGCGGTGTAAAATTTGGCGCGATTGTACCTCAGCGACCAAAGTCACCTAAGCGACCCATGCAAATAGCCCTCGCCCTTGTTGCCGCCTACCTGCTCGGCTCCGTTCCCTTTGCGATGATTTCATCCAGAATCTTCGGCCTGGCCGACCCGCGCAGCTATGGCTCGGGCAATCCGGGCGCCACCAACGTCCTGCGCAGCGGCAACAAGAAAGCGGCGCTGCTCACCCTGCTCGGCGATGCCCTCAAGGGCTGGCTTGCTGTCTACATCGCGGAACGGATGGGCTTTTCCAGCACCGTCGTCGGCCTCGTTGCGTTGGCCGTCTTCCTCGGCCACCTCTACCCGATTTTCCTCAAGTTCAAGGGCGGCAAGGGTGTCGCCACCGCCGCCGGCGTCATCATCGCCCTCGACCCACTGCTTGGCCTGGCTGTCGCCGGCACCTGGCTGTTCATGGCCTTCGCCTTCCGCTATTCGTCGCTGGCTGCCGTAGTCGCCGCCGGCATGGCGCCCGTCATCTCCATCCTGATGCACGGCGGCAACGGCCAGGCGCTCGTCGTCGGCGTCCTCGGCATGGCCCTGATCGGCAAGCATTGGCAAAACATCCAGCGGCTACTGGCTGGCCAGGAATCGAAAATTGGCGGCAAGAAAAAGACCTGAGCCCGAACCTGTCCACCTGACAAAGCCGGTTCGCCGGCTTTTTTTGCGCGATGCAATAGTTGTTTTGAATCGAATGTATTTGATTTATTGATTAGATCAATCGATTCATCCTGCCTACACTGAGTTCATCAGGTCAGCACGACCTGCATTACCTCAGGAGGCCGCCATGATTTCCCGACTCATCGATCGCTGCTTTGAACAGTTCGTCACCTGGGAGACCTGTGCCGACATTCTCGCCGCCCTGCCCGACAACTTCTGACCCACGACTTCCCATTCACTACGGAGAGAGCACCATGGACAACAAGAAACTCACCACCGCCGCCGGCTGCCCGGTTGTCGACAACCAGAACACAATGACCGCCGGACCGCGTGGCCCGGTCCTCTTGCAGGACGTCTGGCTGCTCGAGAAGCTCGCTCACTTCGACCGCGAAGTGATCCCCGAGCGCCGCATGCATGCCAAGGGTTCAGGCGCTTATGGCACCTTCACCGTCACGCATGACATCACGAAATACACCCGCGCCCGGCTGTTCGGGCACATTGGCAAGCAGACACCTATGTTCGCCCGCTTCACGACAGTGGCCGGCGAACGCGGCGCGGCCGATGCCGAGCGCGACATTCGCGGCTTCGCTTTCAAGTTCTACACCGAGGAAGGCAACTGGGACATGGTCGGCAACAACACGCCGGTCTTCTTCCTGCGCGATCCGCTCAAGTTCCCCGACCTCAACCACGCCGTCAAGCGCGACCCGCGCACCAACATGCGTTCGGCGAAGAACAACTGGGACTTCTGGACCTCGCTGCCTGAAGCCCTGCATCAGGTCACCATC
>CAIYYE010000417.1 GCA_903930395.1 uncultured beta proteobacterium | reverse complement strand
CTGGCGCAGGGTGGCCTCGGTGACGAAACCCAGAGAAACCAGCAGCTTGCCGATCGGCTGGTTCTGCTTCATCTGCTCAAGCAGCGCAATGCGCAGCTGATCTTCGGACAGGATGCCTTCCGAGATCAGAATCTGGCCGAGAGGGCGGCGCTGGAGAGTCGAGGTGCTCATCGGCTAGGGCTGGCGGTCGGCTTGCAGTTCGCCCAGGCGCTTTTGCAGGCTCTCGCGCTCGAAACCGGCCGGGCGCTTGGCCGCCGCCTCGAGGGCCAGTCGGTAGTGCTGGGCGGCGAGCCGAGCTTGTCGCAGGTGGTCGAGGCTGACGGCCAGATTGAACAGGTAATCCGGGTTGTCGCCATCGCTGGCGACGGCGTTGAAATAGACCTGCTGCGCCTCGGCCCAGCGTCCCTGGCGGGAATACAGGTTGCCGAGCGCGAAGTTGAGCGGGGCGGACTCCGGCTGGCTCGACAGCAGCGATTTCAGGCGGCTTTCCGCCGTATGCGGATCGGCGTTCGACGATGGGCTATTGAGGGCCGCAGCCTGCGTTGCCGGATCGCTGGGGTTGGCAACCAGAGCCCGCTGGCGCAGGGCCTCAGCATCGGCCAGACGCCCCTGGCGCTGGGCGATGGCGGCCAGCGCAAGCAAGGCGTCGGTATTGTTCGGGTCGCGCTGCAGGGACTGTTCGAATTCGCGGCGCGAGCGTTCGGTTTCGCCGCGCTGCAGGCTGGCGTAGCCTTGGGCGAGGTTGCGATCAGGTTCCGGGCGGGTCCTGGTCAGGCGAATCGGGAGGTCTTCCGGCGCCTCCGGGGCTGCCTGCGTCGGACTTGAGCGGCGACTTTCCGGGCGGGGAAAGAGCGGCGTCGGGCTGGTGCTGCTGGCCATCGCGCTGTCGGGAGCGGGCAAAACAGCCGGCGTTGCAGCCGGCAGCTTCGGGGCTACGGGCGATGGGGAGTGCGGAGCCATGGGCGGGCGGGCGCTGACGGCCAGGGAGCCATGGTTGATCGTGTTCATCTGATACCAGACATAAGCACCGATGCCGATGCCGGCCAGACCCAGTGTGCCGAGCGCGATCCATAAGGGGCGCCGCGAGGGCTCGGCGATGGGCTGCTTGGCGGCAAAGGCACTGCGTACTGCTTCTTGCGGCTCCGGCGGCCGGGCTTGCTGCGGGGCGGGACGTGGTGGTGGCGCAACTGGTCTTGGTTCCGGGGTGCCTGCCGATTGTGCCAGATCGGCATCGACAGCGGCCAGGTGCAGGGCGAGATCGGGGAGCGGGTTGGCCGATCCCTTGGCCGGTTCGTTGGTGATCGGCTCGAGAATGAGCATATCGGTGGCCGTCGGCAACAACCCGCCCGGCTGGTTGCGGGCAGCCTCCTGCTTGGCGGTTTCAGCCCGTTTGAGGGCATCCATCAACAGGCTCATGCGCAGGCCTCAGCGACTGGGAACGATATTGAAGGGCTGGGCTTCATTCGGCTGGGCAAAAAAGTTCTGACCGGGAAGGTGGTCGCGCAAGGGCGCGAAGTCGCCATCCAGACTGGCGTCCTTGATGACGACGGGACGGAGGAAAATGACGAGTTCGGTCTTCTGCGAGGCATTGTTGCGGTTGTTGACCAGTTCGCCGGCCAGGGGGATTTGTCCAAGGAGGGGTACTCGCTGGTTCTGGTAGTCGATTTTGTCTTCCATCAGGCCGCCGAGAATGGCGATATTGCCGCTGGCAACGCGCATGACCGATTCTATTTCGCGCGTCCGGATGACAGGGACGAGATTGCTGATGGCATTACGCTTGAGTTCCGGATTAGGGTCGAGAACTTCGCGGGCAACGCTGGTGATGGTTGGTCGGACGTTGAGTGTCACGGCATTGCCATCGCTTATTTGTGGTGTAACGCTGACCACAAGACCGACTGATACGGATTGCGGGGTCGTTGTGTAGGTTGTTGTCGTGCCGACGTTGGCGGTCGTGGTCGTGTCGGCCTTGACGCTGAAATAGACGTAGTTTTCGACGACCTTCAACAAAGCCGTCTGGTTGTTCATGACGGAAACGCGCGGGCTGGAAAGCACCTTGGTGGTTCCAAAGGTGTCGAGCATCGTAATCAGGGCATTGGGGTTGCCACCCTTGGTGTAGGTCAGGTTGGCGGCATTCTTGGTTAGTGCATCGCCGATAAAGCTGACGGTGCCGCCACTTGCGAGTTGTGTCCAGTTGATACCTTGCTGGTAGCCATCCTTGAGCGTCACTTCAACGATGGTTGCCTCGATCAGGACCTGCTTTCCTGCCGCGAGGGAAACGCGGTCGACGAATTCCTGGATGCGCTCATGCTGGCGCTGGGTGGCGCGTACGGTAATCACGCCGCTTTCGGCATTCATGATGACCGAGGCCGCTTCACGGAAGGTATTGCGGCGGACGACGGAGGTGCCGGTGGCCTGGCTGGTCGAATTGGGGTTGGGATTGGTTTGCAGGACGTTGGCGACATTCTGCGCGGCACGCCGGCCGGTGCCTTGGGGAATGGCGCTGACGCCAGTGGCACTTTCTGCAGAGCTCTGCTCGACGACGGTTTCACTGGAACCCTCAGGCAATACCTTGTCGGTTTCGCGCAGGATGTCCTTGATGTTCTTTTCCAGCGATTCCCAGAACTGATTTTTCGAGGTGTTCTCGATGCGCGTATTGGAAATGTTGCCAGAGCCGCCGGCCGCAGAGGATGCGCCTCCTGCGCTGCCCGGTGTGCCGGTGGCGATCTGGGTATTGGTCGAAACGGTGCCGGTGACATTGCGCGCCATATTCACGTAATCGACCTTGTAATGCTTCAGGAAGGGCGAGTCCGGCATGACGGCGAGGTTGGGGCCGTCGAGTTCGAAGCGCATGTCGACCTGCTTGGAAATCCGGGTCAGCAACTGCGGCATTGTCTGGTCGATGGCGTTGAGCGTGACGACGCCGGTGATGCCGGGGTGGATGTCGACATTGACCTTGGCATCCCGCGCCAGCGCGAAGAGCAAGTCGCGGACGGGGACGTTGTTGACGACAACGCTGTAGGTTTCTGCCTTGCGGGTCGGGCGGGGCTGTGGCAGGGCCAGCGTCTGCTGGACCGGGGCCGGGATGCTTGCCGCCGGCAAGGGGGCCGCAGTGGTGGTGTTCAGGTGTCCCTTGATGGGGTCTCGCGGCGTGGGTGCCGCGCAGGCGGCAAGCAGGACGGAAACGAGGGTGGCGCTGATGAAACCGATGTTCATCGGGTTTTGCCTTGTCTGAGCAGAGTGATCACGGGTTGCATTGTAGCGCGATGATGCTAGCACGTAATCGGCATAGTGATGCGCTTGAGCCCATTCTGATGGCCTAACGCAATTTGCTGACTTGTCTTGGGAATGGCTGCGCTGCCTTGATCGATTCAGGCAGGGCGCGCATGGCCTCGCCTGCCTCTTCGCGGCTGGCATAGTCGCCGTAGATGATACCGACCCGATCCCGCCCGGAGAGGCTGGAGCGATAGGCCCGGATCTGTGCCGGATCGAGGACGTCGGTTACCCGGGCAAGGAAACCTTCTATCTCGCCGGTTTTGGCGGCATCGGTCGCCAGTAGCTGGATGAAATAGTGGTTGCTCGGGGCATTGACGATCCACTGCTCGTATTGCCCGAAGTGTTGGCGGGTCAGGGGAGCGAAGCGGATTTTGTCGGCCGGGGCCTGCGGGTCCGCGCGCAATGGCGCGGGCGACAGGCGCGGGGCCGGTTGGGCTGCTTGCTCCTGAAGGCTGGGCGGCGGTACGTTGCCGAGTGCAACCTCAACCAGGGTGCGTGGCAGTGTGCCCAGGGTCAGTGCGACAAGCAGGGCGGCTATGGCCGCGCCGGTCGCGCCCCAAAACAGCGGAGTCAGTTGAGTGGCCGGCTTCGGCTTCAGGGCGGAAAATCGGGCATCCTGGGCGGCGATCCTGGTTTCGGCAGTGCCGACCTGGTGGCGGCCGTTGGAATAGGCGGCCAGCAGGGCCTTGTCGGCAAGAATGTTGATGCGGCGCGATAAACCCTCGGAAATCTTGGCAATCATCGTTACCGCTTCCGCGCTGAATGGATTCGGGCCGCGATAGCCGGCAGCGCGCAGGCGAAATTCGATGTAGGCACCGATGTCGTCCTGCTTGAGCGGGGCCAGGTTGAAGTGCTGGGTGATGCGCTCGCGCAACTGGCGCATGTCGGTGGCGGCGAGGCGTTCGTCAAGTTCGGGCTGAGCAAAGAGGGCGATTTGCAGCAGCTTGGTGGCCTTCGATTCGAGATTCGAGAGGAGGCGGATTTCCTCAAGCGACTCGGCCGGCATGGCGTGGGCTTCGTCGATCAGCAGGACAACGCGCCGGCCTTTGGCGTAGCGTTCGATCAGCGCATCCTGCAGGGCGCGGGTCAATGAGTGGGTGGCCTTGCCATCCGTCGGGATGCCCAGTTCGTCGGCGATGGCGCCGAGGATTTCCTGCCGGGAGAGTGAGGGATTTGCCAGGTAAAGCGTTTCGACGTGCTCGGGGAGCCGCTCGAGCAGCATCCGGCAAAGCATGGTCTTGCCGCTGCCGACTTCGCCGGTCACCTTGACGATGCCTTCATCCTGGGTGATGGCGTAGATCAGGGCGTCGAGGGTGGGGCCCCGGTTGGCGCCAGTAAAGAAAAAGTCGGTGTGTGGCGTAATGCGAAACGGCGGTTCGCGCAGGCCGAAATGGTCGAGATAAAGGCTCATCGGCGAGTCCAGATTTCCATGCGGTTATAGAGTGTCGTGCGGTTGATGCCGAGGCGGCGGGCCGCCTCGCTCATGTTGCCGCCGCTCAGTTCGATGGCAGCCTCGATGTAGCCCCGTTGCCAAAGCTCAAGCGTGGTATCGAGGTTGAGGGGCGATGCTTTTTCGAGATGCTGGCGGGCGGCCCGTTTGACGACATCGAGATCTTCGGCGATCAGCCCGGTGGCGCTGGCCGGCGCTTCGACCGGGTCGGGCTGGTCGAGTTCGTCGCGCAACTGGCTGGCACTGACGGTTTGGCCGGGGTAGCGGGCACTTAGCCGGATAACGATGTTGCGCAGCTCGCGGACATTGCCCGGGAAGCCATAGTCGAGCCAGAGCGACTGGGCTGGCGGGGATAACTCAAAGGGCTCAGCGCGAACGCTGGCGGCGCAGCCTTTGCGAAAGTGCTCAAGCAGCAGAAGTCGGTCCAGGCCGGTTTCGCGGAGCGGCGGGACAGCGACGGAGAAGACGGAAAGACGATGGAAAAGGTCGGCCCGGAAGCGGCCGGCCCGGATTTCCTGGCGCAGGTCGCGATTGGTGGCGGCCACGATACGGGCCGTGGAAATGCGCGTCTGGGTTTCGCCGACGCGCTGGTACTCGCCGTTTTCGAGCACACGCAGCAGTTTGGGTTGCAAATCGAGCGGCAGTTCGCCGATTTCGTCGAGGAACAGGGTGCCACTATCGGCGTCCTCGAAATAGCCCGCCTTGTTGCCGGTGGCGCCGGTAAAGGCACCCTTGGCATAGCCGAAAAGCGTGGGCTCGAGCAGGGTCGGCGAGATGGCCGCGCAGTTGAGGGCGAGGTAGGGCTTGTCGCGGCGTTCGGTCTGGCGATGCAGGTAGTGGCTGGCGACAATATCCTTGCCGCTCCCCGATTCGCCTTCGATCAGCACGGGATAGGAGAGATTTGCGTATTGGGCGAGTTGCAGCCGCAGGCGCTGCATTGGCAGGCTTTCGCCGATCAGGCCACCGGCCGGCGTGCCTTGTGTCTCCCTGCCGAAGCGCAGTGCCTGACCGAACAGTTCGCTCAGGCGGCTCGGGTCGCAGGGTTTGGCGACAAAGTCGACGGCGCCCAGGGTGCGCGCATGGCGGGCGTTGCTCTCGTCGCTCTGGCCCGAAAGGACGATGATTTTCATGTCCGGGGAGAGCGTCAGCAGGTCGGTAATCAGGGCGAAACCCTCGTCGGGTCTGTGCGGCATCGGCGGCAGACCGAGATCGACCAGGGCCAGTTGCGGTGGCTTTCTGAGCTGCCGCAGCAGGCTCAGGGCATGGGACCTGGCGTGGCT
>CAIYYE010000416.1 GCA_903930395.1 uncultured beta proteobacterium | reverse complement strand
GACGAGGGTCAGAATGCCCATGCTTTTCTGGGCGTCGTTGGCGCCATGCGAGAAAGCCAGCCCGGCCGCGGTGACGTATTGCAATGCCCGCAGTCGGGAATTGGCTGCCGGTTTGGCGGCGACGAGGAGCGCGCTGAGCAGTCGGTGCACCAGGAACCCGGCCCAGAACCCGATCAGTGGGGAGAGAAGCAAGGCGGCCAGTACCTTGACGATGCCGGTCAGGTGGCCGTCGGAAAGTTCGGAAAATCCCCAGGCCACGTGATCGGCACCGACCGAAACGACGACGGCACCGACCAGGCCTCCGACCAGCGCATGCGATGACGAGGAGGGGATGCCGAAATACCAGGTGCCGAGATTCCAGACGATGGCGCCGATCAGGCCACAGAGCAGAATCGACAGCGAGAGGACGGGCGCGATGCCGTCGAGGCTGATGAACTTCCCGATGGTGTTGGCGACGGCGGTGCCGCCGAGCAGCGGCCCGAGGAACTCGAAGACGCCGACGATGATCACGGCCTGGGCGGGCGTCATGGCCCGCGAGGCAATCACCGTGGCGACGATGTTGGCGGCGTCGTGAAAGCCGTTGGTGTAGTCGAAGACTAGAACGATGGCGACGGTGATGACGGCGAGCAGGAATAGGGTATCCATCTGCGCAGGGCGATTGGTAGTGGCCCGGTCTCCGGTTCGTTATTGGTTTGTGTTCAGTATATCGTTGCAAACGCTCGACGCAGCGATCAAACGGATAAAATCAGCAAAGTCTGATTGTCGAGAAAGTAATGCCATGAGTTATCCCGGGTTTTCTGAAATTTCCCGTAGCTTTGCCCCCGGCTGGTTCGCCGCCGTCATGGGCACTGGCGTGCTGGCCTTGACGACGCGCAGCCTGAGTCTGCGTTGGCCCGCCCTGGCAGCGCTTGCTGAGGTGCTGCACTGGTTCAATAGCGCCCTCTTCGTGATGCTCGCCGTGCCCTGGCTGACGCGCTGGCTACGTTTCCGCCCGGCCGCGCTGCAGACGCTGAACCACCCGGTGCAAGCCAATTTCTATCCTACCTTCTCCATTGCCTTGCTCGTTCTGGCCGCCCAGTGGTTGGTATTCTCGCCCTGTATCGAGGTGGCGATGACGCTGTGGTGGCTGGGGGTAATCCTGCATTTCGCCTTCAGCTTTGCGGTGCTTTATATTGTTTTTCGGGGCGAGCATGTCGGGCTCGATCACGTCACGCCGGCCCAGTTCATCCCGGCAGTCGGTCTGGTCGTCATGCCGCTGGCCGGCGGACCCTTGCTGACGCATATGGAGGGTGCCTGGCGCGAGTGGGCGCTGACCGTTAACGTCATTGGCCTGGGGGCGGGCAGCATGATGTACTTGGGCTTGTTCGGCCTGACCCTGCATCGCCATTATCTGCACAAGCCGGCACAGGGCATCCTGACGCCGACCGTATGGATACACCTGGCGCCGATAGGTGTCATTCCGGTCAGCCTGCTCAATGTCGTCGAGCAGTTGCAATACCCGGCAGCCCGCGAGGTGGCGCTGGTGTTGATGCTGCTCGTCTGGGGCTTTGGCGTCTGGTGGTTGCTCATGGCCAGCCTGCTGACCTGGTCGGCGCGACGGGCCGGGCAATTGCCCTTTGCCCTGTCGTGGTGGGGCTTTACCTTTCCGGTGGGCGCTTTTGTTGCCGAAAGCCTGCGTCTCAACCATATACTTGGCTGGCACAGTACTTTTGTCATTGCTGTCGCTGCCTGGCTGCTGCTCTGCAGTTTCTGGCTCATGACGCTTTACCGGACGGCGCGCGGCCTTGCCTCCGGCGCGATCTTTCAGCCACATCCCTGAGCCCTGGAGGGCATGCGCTGATCACATAAGCAGCGGATCCAGGCAGACGAAAAAAAGGCGGGAGACATGCTCCCGCCTTCTTGCTGCCGGCCTGGTCCTATCGGGGTAGCAGGAAGGCTGCCTTCTCGCGTACCTTGATGTCGGCGTTGTCGAGCGCGACGATGTCGAAATGGATCGGGTTCGACCCGGTCTTGCCGGCATCGGGCGGTACGGCGACGATGATATTGAACGAGTGCAACGAGGCTGGCCGGACATCGGTCTCGGCGCTGCCGGTGATTTCGGCGCCGGGCAGGCCGTCGACCGAGACCTTGTAGCGATGGGGACGTTCCTCGGTGTTCATGATCTGCAGCATGTAAACGTTTTCGATACGGCCGTCGTCGGCTTCGCGAGCGAGTGTCGAACGGTCGCGAATGATGTCCACCTTGAGTGGTATCCGGTTCATCAGGAACCAGGTGGCCAGTCCGGTGATGAAAATCAGGATGGCGGTATAGAGCAGGATGCGCGGACGGATGATGTGGGCCACAATCTCCTGCTTGCCGAGATGTTGCGCCATGGCATTTTCGGTCGAATAGCGAATCAGGCCACGGGGCAGCCCAACCTTGTCCATGACCTGGTCACAGACATCGATACAGGCGGCGCAGCCGATGCACTCATATTGCAGGCCCTTGCGGATGTCGATGCCGGTCGGGCAGACCTGGACGCACTGATTGCAATCGACACAGTCGCCCAGTCTGGCCGTGTTGGCCTCGACATTCTTCTTGCGGGCGCCGCGTGGTTCGCCGCGTTCTTCGTCATAGGTGATGATTAGCGTATCCGGGTCGAACATCACGCTCTGGAACCGGGCATACGGGCACATGTGCTTGCATACCTGCTCGCGCATGAAGCCGGCCATCAGGATAGTGAAACCGCCGTAGAAAAATATCCAGAAAGTTTCCCAGGGGCCGAGCTGTCCGGTCAGGACGTTGTTGATCAGTTCCTCGACCGGCGTGAAATAGCCGACCAGCGTAAAGCCCGTCCACAATCCGACGATGCCCCAGAGCAGGTGCTTGGTCACCTTGATCCGGATCTTGCGGGCATCCATCGGCGCCTTGTCGAGCTTGATCCGGGCATTGCGGTCACCTTCGACCCAGTTCTCGATCCACATGAATATCTGCGTATAGACTGTCTGCGGGCAGGCGTAGCCACAGAAAAGCCGGCCGGCGATGGCGGTGACGAGAAAGAGTCCGTAGGCCGAAACGATGAGCAGCGCCGTCAGGTAAATGACATCCTGTGGCCAGAACACAACGCCGAAAATGTAAAACTTGCGCTCGACCAGATGCAGGAGGATTGCCTGCCTGTCATTCCAGGTTAGCCAAAGGCCGCCATAAAAGAGCACCTGGGTGAAAATGACCAGGGCAATCCGCCAGTTGTCAAAAAAACCGCGAACGCGTTTGGCGTAGATGATCTTGTGTTTTTCGTAGAAAGAAACCGCTACGGGTTTCGCTGCTTCGGGATTTTCCTGGGGTTGATTCATTGGCTTTTCGTCGGGATGAAAGATGAGGTTGGAAACCGGCGCTACAGATAATGACGGGTTGCTGCGTCAAGCCAGCCTGCGGGGCGATGGGGAAAAAGTCGCAGCAGACCTGTCGTTGCCGGTTTCCAGGTATCTTTAGTATCAAGATACGTGCCTGACCGACTTTTACATCAACTTGCTTAAAAATCATTTGCTTATATATATCACCTCGCGGCCTTTTGGCAAACTGTGTCAAAATTGACTGTCAATAATGGCGCGTGTGACGGAGATGGCATGGGTGGCAATAACTCCCTGGGCGAGTTGATTTCCTTTCTCGATGGTTTGCCCGAGCCGAGAATTGTGATGAACGCAGATTATCGGATTGTGGCGGCCAACGCCGCCTATATTCGTGACTTTGGCAGCGAGCAGAAGCTTGTCGGGCGAAAGTGCTACGAGGTGTCGCACCATTTTGACGTGCCCTGCGACCAGGCCGGCGAGTCTTGCCCGCTCAAGCAGAGCCAGCTATCGGGGGTGCGCCAGCGCGTGCTCCACTTGCATCACACGCCGCGTGGCGAAGAGCACGTCGCGGTCGAAACCTCGCCGATCCGCGACGAAAAAGGTCGGGTGGTGTATTTCGTAGAAACCATGCGCGTCGTTCGCCAGGCAAGCAGTCGGCCGGCTGCTCAGGGCCTGGTCGGGCGCTCGCCGGCATTTGTCGGCATGCTGGAAAAGGTACTTCGTGTGGCCAGTTCCGATGCTGCGGTATTGCTGCTGGGCGAAACCGGTACCGGCAAGGAACTGGTCGCCCGCGCCATTCACGAAGCTAGCGGCAGGGCCGATGGGCCATTTGTTGCGGTCGATTGTGCCGGGATGACCGAAACATTGTTCGAAAGCGAACTCTTCGGTTATGAAAAAGGTGCTTTTACCGGCGCGTCGCACCGCAAGCAGGGCCTGGTCGAAGCGGCATCGGGCGGGACCTTGTTTCTCGACGAGATCGGTGAGTTGCCGCTGGCCTTGCAGGTCAAGCTGCTACGCCTGCTGGAAACCGGCACCTATCGGCGAGTCGGCGGATTGGACTGGCTGCCCGTGGATTTCCGGCTGGTCGCCGCGACACACCGCGATCTTCGCGCCATGGTGCAGGCCGAAACCTTTCGCCGCGACCTGTACTTCCGGATCAACACCTTTCCCGTCCGCATGCCAGCCTTGCACGAGCGGGCTGACGACATACCGTTACTGGCCGTTTCCCTGCTTGAACGGGTCGACAGAAAGCCCGGTCGAAAACTCACGCCGGCAGCCCTGGCCTGGCTGAGCAACAGGCGCTACGGCGGCAACATACGCGAATTGCGCAACCTGATCGAACGCGCCACCCTGCTGGCCGATGGCGACCTGATCGAACCTTTGCACCTGGATGAAATGGACGAAGACTGTCCTCCCCCCATATCGATTCGCGGCGATGGCTTTGTAGTTGATGAAGTCCTTGCGCTGGCAACGCTCGAGCGGCGCTACCTGGGCTGGGCGAAAGACAGGGGCGAGAATGATATGGGCCAGCTGGCCGCGAGACTGGGCGTTAGTCCGCGGACCTTGTATCGCAAATTCAAGGACTTGAGCGAAGCTTAGGCGCCAAGACGCCGAAATTCTCGCTGTGAGTTCTGGGCTTGGCGTAGATGGCGGGCGGACTGGCTCGCCATCGGGGCTTTACCAATCCTTACAATGCAATTGGCATATTTTACTATAATCGGCATCGCTTACTCCGATGACTCAATATTTGTCGTTTGGGGGCACGGTTTTATATCGGCTTGGAGGGGTTTCCCTCTTCTCGACTAAATAAAGAATACGCCCATGAAAAATATCGCCCTCGTCTCACTGCTTGTTTCTGCCGCCTTTCCAGCCCTCTCGCAGGTTTCGCCGGCCCAGCCTGCCGCCCCCGCCACGCTCAAGGAGGTGGCGCAAAGTGCGGTGCTCAACAGTCCCGAAGTGACATCGAAGTGGCATGCCTATCGCGCTGCCGCCGAAGAAATCGGGGTGGCCCGTGGCGGTTACTTCCCGCGCGTCGATCTGACCGCTGGCGGTGGTCGCGAAAGCCTGCGCCAGCCCTCGGCGGCAGATCGTGATTACACCCGTAGCGGCTACCAGCTCAGCCTCAACCAGATGATTTTCGATGGCTTCGCGACGCGCAATGAAGTGCGCCGCCTCGACAAGGCCCGTATCGTCCGCTATTACGAACTCCTCGATGCTTCCGAAATGGTGGCGCTCGAAGCCGGTCGGGCCTACCTCGATGTCCTGCGCTACCGCCGCCTTGTTGATCTGGCCAAGGACAACTACGTCCAGCACAAATCGACCTTTGACCAGATTCAGCGCCGCACGCAAAGCGGCGTCGGACGGCGCGTCGACGTCGAACAGGCGGGCAGCCGATTGGCCCTGGCCGAAATCAACATGCTGACCGAAACGGCCAACCTGCACGATGTCAGCGCTCGCTATCAGCGCCTCGTGGGGCGTCAGCCGGCTGATGCCATCGCGCCCCCCGGTCAGCTCGGTAGCACTTTCCCCGGTCAGGCAAAAATGGCGCTCGATACCCTGCTCCGGAAAAACCCGGCACTGCTCGCCGCCAGCGAAAACATAGAAGCCGCGCAGTATGAGGTTTATGGCCGCCGCGCGGCCTATTCGCCCAAGCTGGATTTCCGTGCGCGCACCGACCACACCCGCAACTACCTCGGCGACGCCGGTCAGCGCGACTACAACGTGGCCGAACTGGTGGTCAGCTGGAATCTCTTCAACGGTGGCTCCGACATTGCGCGGGACAAGCAGACCGTCGAGAAAAAGAATGTGGCCTTCGATCTGCGCGAAAAGGCCTGTCGCGACACCCGGCAGACTCTGCTGATTGCTTACAACGACGTCTTGCGCCTCAAGGAGCAGTCCGTCTTTACCACCCGGCAGGTGGCACTCCTCGAAAAGACTCGCGATGCCTACCGTGACCAGTTCAATGTTGGCCAACGCAGCCTGCTCGACCTTCTCGATACCGAAAATGAACTGCTTGCCGCTCGCCGGTCCAGCGTCAACGCCGACAGCGACCTGAGCCTTGCCTATCTGCGCACCCAGGCCGGCATGGGTACCCTGCTTGAGTATCTCGGCCTGCAACGTCTGGATGCTGCAACGCCGGAATCCGGCGATCTGGCCGATGTTGATCCCCGCCAGCTCTGCCCCAACGAGGCAGTGGACATCGGTCTGCCAGACCGTGAGGCGCTCAATGCCAAGGCGGCCGCGCTCAATGTCAACCGTACGCCAGTTGCCCCCCCAAGCCCCGCTCCTGACGCGACTGTCCAGGGGCAGGTCAGCGCCTGGGCAGCGGCCTGGGCGGCGCGTGACTATGCAGCCTACAGCAGCTTCTATGCGCCGACCTTTACACCGGATGGTGGCCTGAGCCGCGAAGACTGGGCGCAGTTGCGCCGCGGTCGCATCTCTGGTCGTGGCGAAATCCAAGTTGATATCCACGATCTGAAAGTCCGCATGGACGGCAATGATCGCGCTGTTGCCGAGTTCCGTCAGGTCTATCAATCGCGCGGCTACAGCGACACGACCCAGAAGACTCTGGAGATGATCCGGGCGGGCGGCAAGTGGCTGATCAATCGCGAGACTTCAGTGCCCTGCACGGGAAATACCGTCGGCGGCTGCAAGGGGCTGGTCAAGTAGGACTGAGCAGTAAAGCCGGCCAGTGTGCCGGCAGATACAAAACAAAGGCCATGCAATCGCATGGCCTTTGTTTTTCACTGCAGAAAACAGAAAATATCAGGCTGGCAGGCTCGTGTTCAGGGTATAGGTGCCGGTCAGGCTGGCTTGGGCAAGGATGTGTCCCTGCATCGCGGCGCGAACCTCCGGGCCGCCAAACTTGCCTTCAAGCGGCAGTTTTTCAATGTCCAGCGCAAACACTGTAAAGACGTAGTGATGGATGATCTCGTCGTTCCACGGAGGGCAGGGACCGTCGTAGCCGTAGTAGTCGCCATTCATGTCACGGTCGCCGGCAAACCAGTCCGTGTAGTTGTTGATGCCTTGCCGGCAGCCTTGCGCCGTCTGTGGTCCGGATTTGCCGCGTGGCGTGACATCGCGACTGAATTCTCCCTCGCTGATCGCGTCGGTCGTCGCCGGCAGGTCTACCAGCACCCAATGGAAAAAATCGACGCGGGGCAGCGAGGCCGGGACGGTTCGTCCTTCCTGATTGACATCGTCGCCCTTGCTGGGGACGTCCGGATCATGGCAAATGAGCACGAAGGACTTGGTGCCGGCTGGCGCGTCACGCCAGGCCAAATGGGGATTGATGTTTTTGCCGAGGCAGACGTGATGGGCAGGGTCGGGGATGCAGAAGGAAAAATCCCCGGGAATCTTTTGCCCCTCTGAGAAGCTGTTGCTGGTCAGTTTCATCGTTACCTTTCCGATTATGCCGCCTGGCGTTTGAAATCCCTCAGGCGGAAGCCAAGAATCCATAGTGTGCCGAAATAGGTGCTGGCGCCGAGGGGAACCAGCCACGCGAGATGGATTGTCCGGTCGACAAAGCTGGTTTGCAACCAGCTTTTTTCCTGGCCCATGCCAAACCATAGCGCTGCGCCCATGGCGATCAATGCCAGCAACAGCTTACTGCTGAATATCAGCCATCCGGCCTGTGGTTGGTAGATTTCGAGGCGACGCAGTCCGCGATAGAGCAGCAGGGCATTGAGGCAGGCGGCCAGGCCGATCGACAGGGCTAGCCCGGCATGTTCCAGCCAGCCGACAAAGGCGAGATTCATGGCTTGCGTGGCGGCCAGTGAAATCAGCGCGATGCGGACCGGGGTCCGGACGTTCTGGCGGGCATAAAAGCCGGGCGCCAGGACCTTGACGAGAATCATGCCGGTCAGGCCGACGGTATAGGCAACCAGGGCCTCGCGAGTGCGGAAGACGTCGTCGGCCGAAAAGGCGCCGTGAAAAAACAGGGCCGAAATCAACGGCACGGCGAGAATGGCCAGGGCGATGGCAGCCGGTGCGGCGAGTAGTAGGGTCAGGCGCAGTCCCCAGTCGAGCAGGCGCGAATACTCAACGGGGTTGTTGTTGGCGTGGTAGCGGGAGAGCGAGGGGAGCAGGATGGTTCCCAGTGCGGCACCGAGCAGGCCGGAGGGGAATTCCATCAGGCGGTCGGCGTAATAGAGCCAGGAGACGCTGCCGGATTTCAGGAATGAGGCAAAAATGGTATTGATCAGCAGGCTGATCTGCGACACCGAAACGCCGATCATGGCCGGCGCCATGAGCGTCGTGATCCGGCGCACGCCGGGGTCGGCCCAGGCGGCGCGCCAGTTCAACGATGGCCGCGGCAGCATGGCAATTTTTTTCAGCGCAGGAATCTGGATCGCCAGTTGCAGCAAGCCGCCGACAAAGACTGCCCAGGCCAGCACCAGGACAGGAGGGTCGAAATAAGGGGCGGCGAACAGTGCCATGCCGATGAAGGCGAGATTGAGCAGGACGGGGGTGAAGGCCGGTAGGGCGAAGCGGCTCCAGCTATTGAGTATGCCGCCGGAGAGGGCGACCAGCGACATGAAGAAAATGTACGGGAAGGCGATGCGGGTCAGCGTTACGGTCAGTTCGAACTTGCCCGCATCGGCCGCGAAGCCCGGCGCTGAAACCCAGACCAGTATTGGCGCGGCAGCAATGCCGATCGCGGTGACGGCAAATAGTGCCATCGAGAGCAGGCAGGCCACATGGTCGATCAGTGTGCGTGAATCGTCGGCGCTACGCGTGTTCTTGTATTCGCCCAGAATGGGCACAAAAGCCTGGGAGAAGGCGCCTTCGGCAAACATCCGTCGCAAAAGGTTGGGTAATTTGAACGCGACGAAAAAGGCATCGGTCGCCAGTCCGGCGCCAAAAGTGCGGGCAATGACGAAGTCTCGAGCGAAGCCGAGAATTCTGGAGAGTAGG
>CAIYYE010000415.1 GCA_903930395.1 uncultured beta proteobacterium | reverse complement strand
GTCGCGGAGCGCTGTTTGATGTCTAGCGATTGCAGTGCCATATCAGCTCTCCTTTACGCTTTCTCGATGTTGACCAGGAACGCCTTGTACTCCGGCGTCTGCGTATTGGCGTCACCGACGAACGGGGTCAGGGTGTTGGTGATGAAGCCAGGCTTCGTCGCCCCCTTGAATCCGTAGTGGATCGGGATACCGACCGTGTGCACCTTCTTGCCGTCGATCTCCATCGCCTTGATGCGCTTGGTGACCACCGCCACGGCCTTGATGAAGCCGCGGTTGGAGCGGATCTTGACCTTGTCGCCCAGCGCAATGCCCTTTTCCTTGGCCAGCTCCTCGCCGATTTCCACGAACTGTTCCGGCTGCATGATCGCGTTGATCTTCGAGAACTTGGTCCAGTAGTGGAAATGCTCGGTCAGGCGGTAGGTCGTCGCGACGTAGGGGAAGTCCTTGGCCTTGCCGAACGCTTCCATGTCGCCCTTGTACACGCGGGCGGCCGGGTTGCTCGTCGCCTTCGGGTTGGTCGGGTGCATGGGGTTGTTGTCGAGCGGCGTTTCGAAGGGCTCGTAGTGCTCGGGGAACGGACCTTCGGCCATCAGCTCGCGGCTGAACAGACGGGCCACGCCTTCCGGATTCATGATGAAGGGCATGACATTCTGGTCGGGCGCTGCATCCGGACGCATGTCTGGCACATCGTTACCGCCCCAGGCCGTACCGGTCCACTTCAACACGGTCCGCTTCGGATCCCACGGCTTGCCCGCGAGGTCGGCCGAGGCCCGGTTGTAGATGATGCGGCGATTGACCGGCCAGGCGAAGCCCCAGTTCAGGGTTTGGCCAAGACCGGACGGATCGGCGTTGTCGCGCCGCGCCGAGAGGTTGCCGGCCTGCGACCAGACACCGCAGTAGATCCAGTTGCCACAGGTCGTCGAACCATCGTCACGCAACTGGGCAAATGAACCCAGTTGATCGCCGGCCTTGACCAGCACCTTGGTCGGATCCTTGGGATCGAGCACGTCAGCCAGCGCCTTGCCGTTGATTTCGCGCAGAAGTTCTTCCGGCGATGGCTTGGTCGGCTGGTTGTAGGCCCAGGTCAGCTTCATGATCGGGTCGGGGAAGGCGCCGCCATCCTTGGCGTACATTTCCTTGAGCTTCAGGAAAAGTGCCGCCATGATTTCGGTGTCGTCCTTCGCATCGCCCGGACCATCCGCCGCCTTCCAGCGCCACTGGATGACGCGGCCGGAGTTGGTGAAGGTACCGGCCGTTTCAGCGAACAGCGTGGTCGGCAGACGGAAAACCTCAGTCGGGATTTCAGCCGGCTTCACATCATTGAACTCGCCGTGCGGCTTCCAGTACTCGGAAGTATCGGTCGCCAGCGGGTCCATGACGACCATGTACTTGAGCTTGGCCAGGCCATCGCTGACCTTCTTCTTGTTGGCCACCGAGGCCAGCGGGTTGAAGCCCTGACAGAAGAAGCCGTTTATCTTGCCTTCGTACATGGCGTTGAAAATCGACAACACGTCCGACGCACCGCCCAGTTTCGGGAAGTAGTCGTAGGCGAAGTCGTTGTCCTTGTTGGCTGCATCGCCCCACCAGGCTTTCGCCAGGCTGGTCTGCCACTTCGGGAAGTTCTGCGCGAAATTCATCTGGCCCGGACGCAGTGCCTTCGGCGTGCGCTTGCCCAGATAAGTGGCGCGATCCGGATCGGCATCGGTCGGGGCACCGACGTAGCCCGGCAGATTCTGGGCATAGAGTGCAAAGTCGGTGATGCCCTGAACGTTGGCGTGGCCGCGCAAGGCGTTGATGCCGCCACCGGCCATGCCCATGTTGCCGAGCAATTGCTGGATGATGGCCATG
>CAIYYE010000414.1 GCA_903930395.1 uncultured beta proteobacterium | reverse complement strand
TTACCGCATCGAACCCACCCGCGACGCCGCCCGCAACTTCCAGATCAATTCGACCATCGCCGCCGACGTCAAGCGGATTGCCGTCGGCGCGCCGAGCACCACGACGCTGGGTGCGGCCAATACCGGCTCCCTCAAGCTTGGCCAGGGGATAGTCAGCCCGGGCTACTCCCTGGCGAATGTCCCGAAAACCTTTACCTATAACCAGGGCACCGGCACATTTGGTTTCACCATGCCAGCCAGCGGGACGGTGAGTGCCACCTACGCCGATGGCACGAGCCTGACTATCGCGGCGGGGTCGATCAATCGGCTCAATGGTAGCTCGGAACTGACGCGCATTACGTATAACGGTATTTCCATCGATGTTTCCGGTGTGCCGGCGAATGGTGACACTTTCACCATCGCGGCGAACATAAACGGGGTGTCGGATGGCCGAAACGCCGTCAAGCTGGCAGCACTGCAGACCCAGAACACAATGGAAGGGGGCAAGGCAAGCTACCAGGGGAGCTATGCCAGCCTGGTCAGCGGTGTCGGTTCCGTAACCCGCCAGATCAAGGTCAGTGGCGAATCCCAGACGGCGCTGCTCAAGCAGAATGAACTGGCCCGCTCGGCGGTTTCCGGCGTCAATCTTGACGAGGAAGCGGCCAATCTGATTCGTTACCAGCAGGCCTACCAGGCATCCGCCAAATCACTCGACATTGCTTCGAAGCTGTTTGACACGCTTCTCGGCATCACCAATTAAGGAGTGACATCATGCGCATAAGCACCTCGATGATGTTCGATACCAACACCCAGAATCTGCAGCAATTGCAGACGGGCTTGTACCGACTGCAGAACCAGATGTCGACCGGGCGTCGCATTCTGACCCCGGCCGATGATCCGGTCTCGGCTGCCCAGGCTGTTGTCATTGGCCAGAAAAAGGCGGTCAACAGCCAGTTTGTCGATAATCAGGGCAATGCCGCCAGCCAGTTGGCGAGTCTGGAAAGCACCTTGCGGACTGCCAGCGACCTGATCTCCAATGTGATGGTCAGGGCGGCAGAGGCCGATAACGGGAATATCAGTGACACCTCGCGCCTGGCGCTGGCAGCCGAAATTACGCAGGACTTCGAGCAGTTGCTGGGCATTGCCAACAGTACGGATACGATGGGGCAGCATGTCTTTGCCGGATTCAGGGGCGAAACGCAGCCGTTTGCCGTATCCGGGTCGCCGGGTAGCCGAAGCATCGCCTACGTCGGGGATGACGGGACTCGCCAGTTGCAGGTCGACACCGGGCGGGTGATGGATGTTTCTGCGGCCGGTAGCGACGTCTTCATGCGTATTCCGGAAGGCAACGGCAAGTTCGCCTTTTCTGCCGGTGCCACCAACACCGGGACTGGGCTTCTCGGCGCGTCGTCGATGATTTCCGGCTATAACGACAGTACCTACAAGCTGACTTTCACGGCTCCCGGCGTCTATACCCTCGATGTGACGACCAACGGCGTGCCGGCTGCGCCGGTGACCGGGCTGACCTATACGCCGGGTTCGGATATCGTGCTCGGTCCGGTCGGTCAGCAGGTCAGGATCAATCTTTCCGGAACGCCAGCGACCGGTGACACCTTTACGGTAGAACCGGCGGCCAATCAGGATATTTTCACGACTCTGGACAGCATGATCAAGGCGCTCAATGCCAGTGTCTCCACCTCGCCGGCGACCCAGGCAGCGTTCAAGAACCAGATTACCCAGATCCGCCTGAATCTCGATCAGGCCTACGATCACCTGATCACGGCGCAGACCTCGATCGGCGCCCGCCGTCTGGAACTCGAAAATCTGAGTGTGGCCGGGGCGGACCGTGACCTGCAGTACCAGAGCGATCTGAGCAAGCTCCAGGATCTCGATTACACCCAGGCGATTTCCGATATGGCCAATCACAAGATGGTGCTTGAGGCGGCACAACTGTCCTTCAAGCAGGTCAGCCAGATGACGTTGTTCAATTACCTATGAGAAATATTGCTGCCGCCTTGGTCGCAACAGTCGCCCTGGCTGGTTGCGGAAATTCCCCGCTGATCCCCAATGAGACCATCCAGCTGACTGCCCAGAAGAGCGTTAGCCTGGCTTCGCTGGCGACAGTTGGCGTGGTCGCAGCAGCCATTTACATCGTCTACGATCCGCTCGCCCCGAACTGGGAAATCGAGGAATCGAAGCTGTCGCCTGATGTGTACCGGTTTTCCATGAAGATGAAGCGCTACCATACCGGCGGTGCTGGCGAGTCGGTTCAGGTCATGAAGCGGCGGGCCAGCCAGCTGCAATACGAAAATGGTTTCGCCAGCTACCAGATTCTCGAGTACACCGAAGGCATCGACTCGCAAACCATCGGTGCAAGGCGAGTCGCCGAGGGAACCATCCGCCTGGTTCAGCGCCAGGATGCCGATTCGTTCAAGCTCAACGAACGCTACTGAGCGGCTGGAACGGCAAAGCCGAGGGTGGCGCTGAGGGCATACTCGTAAAGCCCTTGTAGCGGCGTCGCCAGGTAATTCATGCTGACCGCCAGGGCGACGAAGCCGCCGATCATGGTCAGCGGGAAACCCAGCGCAAAGATGTTGAGCTGCGGCGCAGCGCGCGTCAGCACGGCGAGCGCCAGGTTGGTGATCATGAGCGCGACGACCACGGGGAGGGAGAGCAAGACCCCGATCGAAAACATTTTGCTCCCGAGTTCGACCAGGTTCAGCCAGCTGCCGGCGGCCAGCGGCGTGGCGCTGACCGGGATCGCATAAAAGCTCTGGGCCAGCGTGGCCACATACATGAGGTGGCCATTCAGCGAGAGAAAGAGCAGGAAGCTGATGAGTCCGATGAACTCGCCGATCACCGGCGTCTGCGAGGCACTCATCGGATCGTAGAAGGTCGCGAAACCCAGTCCCATTTGGGTGCCGATGAATTCGCCCGCCACATCGATGGCGGCGAAGACGATGCGGGCAGCGAAGCCCATGCCGATGCCGATCAGCATTTGCTGTCCCATGATCCACAGGCCGGGCAGCGATCCGGGGGCGACGGCGGGCATAGGCGGCAAGGCGGGGGCAATGGCGATGGCGATGCACAGGCCGAGAATGAGGCGGGTCCGCCGCGGTATCCCGGCCGATCCCCAGAGCGGCGAGCTGGCGATGAAGGCCAGAATGCGGGTCAGCGGAAAGGCGAAGGCAACAATCCAGGCATCGAGTTGAGCCGTCGTTATGCTGAGCATGGTCAGCCGATCAGCTGCGGAATGCTCTCGAACAGGCGCTGGATATAGTCCATCATGTACTGCAGCATCCAGGGGCCGACGAGAATCAGGACGAGAAACATGACGACCAGCTTGGGGACAAACTGCAGGGTCGCTTCATTGAGCTGCGTGGCGGCCTGAAAGATGCTGATGATGAGGCCGACGACGAGGGCGGAAAGCAAGGCCGGAGCGGCCATCATCAGCGTGACTTCAAGGGCCTGCCGGCCGATTTCCATGACGATGCCGGGGGTCATGGATTGAAGCTTTTGACCAGCGAGCCGATGACCAGATGCCAGCCGTCGACGAGGACGAAGAGCATCAGCTTGAACGGCAGGGCGACCATGACCGGGGACATCATCATCATGCCCATCGACATCAGCAGGCTTGCTACCACCATGTCAATGATGAGGAAGGGAATGAAGATGATGAAGCCGATCTGGAACGCGGTTTTGAGTTCGCTGATGACGAACGCCGGGATCAGGACACGCAGGGGAATGTCATCGGGCTTCTCCATTTTTTCGACCCGGGCGACGCTGGCCAGCATGGCGATATCGGCTTCACGCGTCTGCTTGAGCATGAAACTTCGCATCGGAATGGCAGCTCGCTCAGCGGCCTGGGCGATGTTGATCTTGTTTTCCGAGAGCGGCAGGTAGGCTTCGCTATAGACCCGGTCGAGGGTCGGTGACATGACGAAAAAAGTCAGGAAGAGCGCCAGACCGACCAGGATCTGATTGGGCGGCGAGGTCTGTGTGCCCAGCGCGTGACGGAGCAGGGAGAGGACGATGATGATCCGGGTGAAGCTCGTCATCATGAGGATGGCGGCCGGCAGGAAGGTCAGTGCTGTAAGCAGCACCAGGGTCTGGATGGTCAGGCTGTAGGTGGTGCCGCCGCCACCGCTCGGTGTGCTGATCACCGAGGGCAGGCCGCCGGCCACCTGGGCGAGTGCCACGACCGGGGGCAGCAACAGGCTGAGACCGATAATCAGGCGCCTAGACATTGTTCTGGCGTTCCTTGATGCTCTTCAGCCACTGGGCAAACGGCAACTCCGCCGCAGCGCTCGTGGCTTCGGCCTCGGGCGCCGTACCTTTCGGTAGTTGGTGCAGCGTACGGATCTGTCCGGGAACGATGCCAATGACCAGCCAGCTGTCGCCTACTTCAACCAGCACGATGCGCTCGCGCGGCCCGAGGGCCACACCACCGACGATTTTCATGCCGCCCTGGCCGAAGCCCTTGCCGCCCGAGAGCTTGCGGGCCGCCCAAGCGGTGCCGAAGAGCAGGCCGATGATCAGGAGGAGGGCCAGTGTGGCCTGCACGTAGGTGCTGGCCGGAATGCCCTGGCTGGCGGCGTCGCTGCCCCACGCAGAGATTGGAAGTAGCAGTGGTAGAAGAAGGCGCAGCAAGTCGGGTTCGCGTTCTGAATGAGTCAGGGCGCTATCTTAAACCCAAACCCGGGAATTGGCTTTGCTCCGGTCGACCGGCAGCTTCTTGCCGGCTCGGCAAGCGGTGCTGCCGCCGGCAGGTCAGCGGTTCAGCTTACGCATGCGCTCGGAGGGCGTGATGATGTCGGTCAGACGGATACCGAATTTGTCATTGACCACCACCACTTCTCCCTGGGCGATGAGCGTGCCGTTGACCAGAACATCCATCGGCTCGCCGGCCATGGCATCGAGTTCAACAACCGAGCCGTGAGCCAGTTGCAGCAGGTTCTTGATGGTGATCTTGGTCCGGCCGAGTTCGACGGTGATCTGGACGGGAATGTCGAGAATCATGTCGAGTTCGTTCATGATCCCGCCCTGGCCCGCCGGGGCGGAGAAGGATGGGAAAATGTCGGCCGGCTGCGCGGCTGCCATAGCGTCAACCGGTGCCTGCTCGGCCATGGCGGCCGCCCAGTCGTCCTCGCTGATCTGGCCGGCGTCTTCGGCGGGGGTTTCGATGTTTTCGATGTCGTCAGCCATTTTTCTCTCCCATCACCGGTTCCCCGGGCGGTGCTGCGTCAGGCGTTCCATTGATGAAACGCTCGACTTTAAGTGCATATTGGCCATTTTGCTGACCGTAGGTACATTCCATCAAGGGGACGTTATCCACCTGAGCTTCGATGCGAGGCGACAGGTTGAGGGGAATGACATCGCCCTCCTTGAGATTGAGGATTTCGCGCAGGGATATCTTGCCCTTGCCCAGGTGCGCGACGATCTCCACTTCGGCGCCCTGCAACTGCTTGCGCAGGGTGCCGATCCAGCGCTTGTCGGTCGATAGCTGGTCACTCTGCATGGTGCTGTAGAGCAGGTCGCGGATCGGTTCCAGCATCGAGTACGGGAAGCAGATGTGCATGTCCGCCGTGGCGCCACCGAACTCCAGCGTGAAGGTCGTCGAGACGACGATTTCGGAAGGCGTCGCGATGTTGGCGAACTGCGAATTCATTTCCGAGCGGATGTACTCGAAATTGATGTCGTAGACGGGCTTCCAGGATTTACTGTACTCGCTGAAAACGACGCCAAGCAGCCCCTGGATGATGCGCTGTTCGGTCGCCGTGAAATCGCGGCCTTCGACTCGTGTGTGGAAGCGGCCATCCCCGCCGAACATGTTGTCGACGACGAGGAATACCAGGTTGGGATCGAAGACGAATAGCGCGGTGCCGCGCAAGGGCTTGGCAATAACCAGGTTCAGGTTGGTCGGGACAACCAGGTTGCGGATGAACTCGCTGTATTTCTGGACACGGATCGGGCCGACCGAAATCTCGGCATTGCGGTGCATGTAGTTGAACAGGCCGATGCGCAGATAGCGGGCAAAGCGCTCGTTGACCAGTTCCAGCGTCGGCATCCGGCCACGAACGATGCGTTCCTGGGTGCCGAGGTTGTACGAGCGTATCCCGCCGCCATCCCCTTCGTGTTCCTCCGGGTCGTCGGTCTCGCCGGTAACGCCCTTGAGTAGGGCATCAACCTCGTCCTGGGATAGGAAATCTCCCGCCATGGATCCTTACTGAACAATGAATGAAGTGAAGAGGACTGCCTTTACCGGGCCTTCGGGGGCAGCGGCGGCTTTGCCTTTCTTGCTCTTGACCGGTGGTTCGATGATCGCGTTGATCTCGTCCTTGAGTTCTTCAGCCAGTTTTTCCTTGCCTTCCTTGGGCAGCAATTCGGATGCCTTTTTGGAGGAGAGCAGGAGCGTCAGGTCATTGCGTATCCTCGGCATCTTGGCCTTGACCTCGGGCTCGGCAATGGCGTCTTCGATTTCAAGCGTGAGCATGACCTGGAGGTATTGATCGCCGGTCTCGGGAACGAGGTTGACCGTAAAGGTTTCCAGGTTTAGGAAAACAGGGTGGGCTTCCTTCTTCTTGTCCTTCTTTTTGGCTGGCTTTTCGGTTTCCTCTGCTGACTCTTCGTCTTCGGGGTGGTCGCCCTTCTTGAGCAGCATGAAGGCCGCTCCGCCGCCGCCCAGAACGAGCAGGAGAACGACGGCCAGGATAATGATCAACTTTTTTTTGCTTTTTTTCGGAGGGGCTTCTGCCCCTTCTTCGGCTGGCTTGGCAGCATCCTTCGACATTGTTTTTCCCCTCTACTCAATCATGACGATCCGGCTATGCGAACAGGTCGACCAAACCTCGTCCCCGTTGAATCGGAATTCCCGCAGGGGCCGAGCTTGCGTGACTATCGGGCGAAAGTATAGCGTTTTCCCCGGAGGAGCGGGCCTCATTGGCAAATTGATAGGAGGCTTCACGGTTTTGCGACGGCATCTGGCTGCCGACATTGGCTTGGCCGAGACTGATGCCGGCTGTCGACAGCATTTCACGCAACTGGGGGAGCGAGTCGTTGATGGCCTGACGAACCTCGGGGTGCGGGGAGGCAAAGGTTGCGCTGGCCTGATCGCCGTTGAGCGAGATGGATATCTGAACCGGGCCCAGTTGGGGCGGATTGATGTTGATCTGGGCAACCTGCTGGTCGTTTTTGGCCAGCCAGACGATGCGGTTGCCAAAATCATGCGGCCAGCTCGGTGCGTTGAGCGGCGTGCTAATGGGGGCCGGCTGGTTCGGGTTGGCTGGCGTCGGATTCACTGCGGCGCCAGTTGCCGCCAGGGCGCTGGCAAAGGCTGGCGTATTGCCGCTGTTGCCGGGATGGTTTTCGCCGGCAAGAATTGCCGCATTGGCCGTATCCGAACGTGGAACGATGCGCGGCTCGAGCGGCTGGACGGCGGATGGGGCGGTAGTCGGGAGGGCGGCAGCAGGGCTTGAGGGAGGGGCGGCCTCGGTGCTGTCAGGTCGGGCGGTATCCGCCAGTGACTGGCGATTCGCCTTGGCCGATGTTGCGGTGTCGATGGCTTTGGGCCCTTGGCGGGAGAGATCGGGCTGTTCCTGAGCGACGTCCTGCTGGGTGCGGTTTTGCACGGGAGCGGTAACCAGAGGGGCAATGTATTGGGCGAGCAGTCCGGGATCGGTGGGCACAGGCTCGGTCTCGGGCTGCGCCTTCTTTTCCTTGTCTTCCGGCGCCTTCTTGCGGTCTGTCTCGGTGACGGGGGCGCTGGCGAGAGGCTGCTTG
>CAIYYE010000413.1 GCA_903930395.1 uncultured beta proteobacterium | reverse complement strand
GCTGGCCGAAAACGAAGCGGGCATGCCCAAGTACATCATCATGGTTGACGCAGCCATTCGCGATGCGGATCTCCCCCTGGTCACAACGCTGGCTGAAACATTTGCCGAGATCAGCGCGGCAACAAGCGAAGTGGCCAGCAATGCTTCGCAAATCTCTGACAAGCGTTTTGACGAGAACGTACTTCGCGTTCTCATTGTCGGCATTGTCGGGGCCGGCCTGTCCCTGGTCCTGGCCGCGATTCTGGGTCAGCGCATTCTGCAGCGCCTCGGCGGCGAACTGGAGCCTGTTGTGGCGGCAACACAACGGGTTGCCGCCGGGGATTTGACGCAACCCCTGCCGTCCGGAAAAGCCGCAGCCGACTCTCTCGTCGGCTCCATCGAGAGCATGCAGATCCGCTTGCGCACCTTGATCGGCGACGTCAAGACGGGCGCGGAACAAACCTCGACCAATGCGCTATCGCTTCGCCATTCGGCGCACCAACTGGCAAGTTCGACAACCCTGCAGAGTGAAGCCGCCACGACCATTACCGTCGCCATCGAGGAACTCACCACCGCCATCTCGGTGATGGCTGAAAGTGCCGGCAGCGCTGCCGATGCCACACAAATGACGCGGACGACCGCAATTGAAAGCGGCCGCATCATCCATGATGCAATCAGCGAAATAGAACACATCTCGGCGCAGGCGAACGCCTCGACGCATGCCATGGCAGAGCTCAAGGAGCACACGCTGGAAATATCCCGCTTCGCTCAGGAAATCAAGGAAATCTCCGACAAGACCAACCTCCTGTCGCTGAATGCTGCGATTGAAGCAGCCAGGGCAGGCGAAGCTGGCCGAGGCTTTGCGGTCGTCGCCGACGAAGTCCGCAAGCTGGCGACGCATACCTCGGAAACCACACACAAAATTGCTGGCCTGGTTAGCAAACTCACCGAGGCTGCAGCAGAAAGTACGGATGCGGTGATAGCCACGGCCAAGCGGGCGCAAAGCGGCACCCAGCTCGCCTCGAATGCCAAGTCGGCCATTTCGAGAATAGAAGCATTTTGCGAACGTTCCGCCATCGCCGCCAATGAAATTGTCGATGTTTTAAGCGAGCAACGCCTGGCGGCCGAACAGATAGCCCAGAACACGGAGCGCATGGCGCAGATGATCGAACGTGGAGCCAAGGCTGCATCGGAGTCCTCAGCCTCGGCTGATGAGGTTTACAATCTGGCTGACCGGCTCAGGGCATCTACATTGCAGTTCAGCGTATAAGCCTTGGCGGCAGGGCTTCCATTAACAGCGAATAGGCGATGGCTCAAGAAATCGAACGAAAGTTTCTCCTCTCTGCGCTTCCTGCACTCGATGGACTCGTCGGCGAACGGATTATTCAAGGCTACGTGGCAAAGGAAGCGGGGGCCATGACCACCAGGGTTCGTATCCGCTCGGATCAGGCATTCGTCACCCTGAAAGGGCCGAGTGTCGGCATGGCCCGTGACGAGTACGAATACGCCATTCCAGTGGACGATGCGGAGGAGATTCTGGGGCGATATTGCCAGGAGCGGATTGTTTGCAAGACCCGCTATCTGCTTGAGCACCAGGGAGTCACCTATGAAATAGACGTGTTCGCCGGCAGGCATGCCGGTCTTGTCGTAGCGGAAGTGGAATTGGCCTGCGCCAGCCAGGCCCTGGATTTACCCAGCTGGATCGGCAAGGAAGTCACCGACGATGCGCGTTTCGGCAACTACACGCTGGCCATGCTGGACGGTTCTCCGGAAGCCAAGTGGTGGCTGGATGAAGGCCCTCGTTATCTGGATTTCGAAAAATGCTGCTGTCGGCTTCTCGGCCGACTTTCTTGCTGTCAGCATGCCAACTTTCACCTTCAACTGGTACCGGCCATCAAGCAGATAGCCACGCTCTGACTTGCCGCGACGGCTAATTGGGTGGGGCGAGATGTTCGGCGGTCAGGACGCCGTTGCCGTGAAAATAAAGCGCGACCCAAATCAGCGAGCCCAGCGGCAAAATCACGCCGATGCCAAAAAGGAATATTTTGGCGGAACGCCCCAGGGAACT
>CAIYYE010000412.1 GCA_903930395.1 uncultured beta proteobacterium | reverse complement strand
CCCTTTATTGCCAGCCTCTTCCCGGACCCCGAAAACGCGTCCGTCGGCATCATCGAGTTGCTCATCAATGCCATCGAACACGGCAACCTGGATATCGGCTACGAATGCAAAAGTGAACTACTCGAACAGAACAACTGGCTGAGCGAAACCACACGCCGGTTGTCCCTGCCGGCCTATCGGGACCGGAAGGTGCGCGTCCATCTCGAACACCGCCCGGACCGAATGAGTCTGACGATTTGCGACGAAGGCAAGGGGTTCGACTGGCACAAATTCGATACGCTTGCCGAAGAGCGCATGTTCGACCTGCATGGCAGAGGGATCGCCCTGGCCAGAAACGCCTTTGACGGACTGACGTATTCGGCTCCCGGAAACATCGTTACCTGCTGGTCAACGCGCTGAACAATGACGACTGAAAGCAACTGGCGGAGTCATTTCCGGACCAATCAGTGGCAGATTCTGCGTCATCCGAAATTCCCGATGGTGGTGCTGGCGCTGTCCATGCTCGTCACTGTCACTGCCTGGGGAGTTTCCAAGTCGATGGTGCAGAAGAACATCGAAGAGCGCTTCATCCGCCACACCGATGATCTGGCAGGCGCCATTGAAGCCCGCTTGCTGACTTACGAAACCGCGCTGCGCGGCGGCTCCGGCATCTTCAAAATTGCCGGCAAGATCAGTCGCGAGCAATGGCGGATCTATGTCGACAGTCTGCACATTCAGCAAGACCTGCCCGGCATTCAAGGGATCGGCTTCAGCGTGATGCTGTCACCGGAAAAGATCGACAATCACATTCGTGAAGTTCGAGCCGGCGGCTTTCCGGAGTACGCCATCCGTCCTCACGGAAAGCGGGATCCGACCAGCAGCATCATTTACCTTGAGCCCTTCGACTGGCGCAATCAGCGGGCTTTCGGCTACGACATGTACTCCGAACCCGTGCGACGAGCAGCGATGATTCAAGCCATGGAAACCGCTCAACCGGCCATGTCCGGACGGGTCAATCTGGTCCAGGAAACCGATGAAGCCCAGCAGCATGGTTTTCTGGTCTATGCCCCCGTTTACCGCAGCAATATGCCGATCAATACCGTAGCAGAACGTCGCGCCGCAATTCATGGCTTTGTCTACAGCCCATTCCGGCTCGGTGACCTGATGGCGGGGATCGCCGGCAGCCAAAGACAGGGTATCCACTTTGAACTCTATGACGGCGATACGGAAAGTGACGCCACCTTCCTTTACCAGAGCATTTCTCCGGCCCTCCATCGAGTTGAAGACGAAGAGCCGCACCTGTACAACCGGAAATTGCCGATCAATGTGGTTGGACGTAATTGGCTGGTTTCAGCCCACGTCACCGAATCCTATGGAAAGACCGGGGAAATAACGGTACCAACCATCGTGGCGGTGGTCGGCCTGATCATCAACCTGATGCTCTTCCTGACCTTTTATGCCCTTCGGCGGCAACAACGCCAAATGGAACAAAGCAATACCGCCATCGCAAAGCTCTCGCTCGCAGTCGAGCAAAATCCGCACAGCATCGTCATTACCGATCTGAACGGGACGGTGTCGTATGTCAATCCGGCCTTTTCGAAGACAACCGGTTACACGCCTGACGAAATTATCGGCAAGAACCAGCGCATCCTGCAATCGGGTGACACGCCGGAAAGCACCTATATTGAACTCTGGGACAGCTTGCGACGCGGCGAGCGGTGGCAAGGCCGGTTTATCAACCGGCGCAAGGACGGCAGCGATTACATTGACCAGACCATCATCGCCCCCATCTGCAGCGGACCGGATGGCCGGATTACGCATTACCTGGCGATCAAGGAAGACATCAGTCAGCAGGAGTTGACCACCCGGAAACTCTCCGATACGGAAGAGCGCCTGCGTCTGGCCTTGCAGGCAACCCGCGAAGTCATCTGGGACTTGAATGTTGTGACCGATCAACAGATCTGGAACGAGACCGGCAAGGAGGTTTTTGGCTGGCAGGACATCGTCAGCGAACCCCAGCCGGCGGCGTGGTGGATCGAACGCGTGCACCCGGATGACCGGGATCGTCTCGCCTCGGAATTTCATCGCGTCATCGAAGACACTTCGCTGAACAGCTGGCAGGATGAATATCGCTTCCAGCGAAGTGATGGCACGTATGCGCAGGTACTCGATCGTGGCCTGGTCGTCCGGGATCAGAACGGCAAACCCGTTCGCATGGTCGGCTCCATGCTGGACATCAGTGAACTGACCCGTGCCCGCCGGCTGCTCGAAATCCAGCAAGCCCATCTGGAACATATCGTTGCTGAACGTACCGCCGAACTGAAATCCTCGGAACAACGGATCAAGCTGATTCTGGCGTCGACAGCCGACGGCATCATCGGCACCGACCGCATCGGGGTGATCAACTTTGTCAATCCCGCTGCCGAAGATTTACTCAGCTACCCTGCCGGTGCGCTTATCGGCCTGTCGATCAACCACACCATCCTGCATCGCCATGCCGGCGAATCCTTTGACGACAGCCTGAACCAGTCGATACTCCATGGTCAGAACAATGTGAGCAATGTCGAGGATACCTTCTGGCGTGCGGATGGCGAAGCGCTTCCGGTGGAATACTCCTGCCGGACAATCATCGAAGGTGGGAAAGAGCTAGGCTTTGTTTTTGGCTTCACCGATATCAGCACACGAATGGCTGCCGACCTGGAACGCAAGAAAGCTCTGACGGCAGCCGAGCGTCTGGCGCACATCAAGAGCGAGTTCCTCGCCAACATGTCGCACGAAATTCGCACCCCCCTGAACGCTGTCATTGCGTCAGCCATGCTGATGGAAAGCAATGAAGTGAAACCGAAGCAGCGCGAACGACTCGCCCGGATCATCAACTCGTCACAGCACCTGCTCCGTCTGATTAACGACATTCTCGATTTCTCGAAAATCGACGCCGGCCGGATCGAAATCGAGTCGACCGATTTCAAACTGTGCTCGGTCATCGATCTGGTTGCCAGCCAGTCCGTCGAGATCGCTGCCAGAAAGGGCATTGAATGGCGGAGCAGCATCGACCCGAAATTGCCCGTCTTCCTCCAGGGTGATCCGATGCGACTCGGGCAGATCCTGCTCAATTTCTCAAGCAACGCACTCAAGTTCACGGAGCGCGGCCATGCCACCCTTCAAGCCCGCCTGCTCGAGGAGGCAGCCGACAGCCTGCTGGTCCGATTCGAGGTACTGGATAGCGGCCGCGGTTTTGACCCGACCCAGGCAGACAGCCTGTTCGAGGCATTCACTCAGGAGGACAGTTCGACCACACGCCAATTCGGTGGAACCGGCCTCGGTCTGGCAATCAGCAAGAAAATTACAGAATTGATGGGGGGAAGGATCGGCGCAGAGTCCCAACCCGATGCAGGCAGCACATTCTGGGTCGAGATTCCCTTCAAACGAAGCGTCAAAAACAATCTACCCGACACAACACAGGCGTCGCTCAACGGCAAGCGCGCCATTATTCTCGGTAGCGACGAAGCTAGTTCTATTGGCATTGAAGAACAATTGTCCCGACTGAAAATTTGCGTTCAACGCACGTCGACCGCAGCAGAACTGGAGACCCTTGTAGAAACTGCTCGCCGAGTCAAACAGCCCTACGATGTCGTGTTTTGCATAGAAAAAAGGGGCGAAATCACAGCATTCTGCGAACCGGAGTTCCAGAAGCGATTACGTTATACGGCGCAGCAACCACCCCTGCGATGCGTCGTGATGGCAGCTCTGGCTGACCGTTATTTGGTAGACGGCCCACTTGAATGTGGCTTCGTCGATGCACTGCTCCCGCTGGAACCATCCGATCTCGAAGTCGAGCAGCTCCTGAACAAGCTATTGGCAAGCGCCCCCGATTCCGGAGTACAAGCTGTATCTCCCGAGCTCAGAAGCACTCAGGATCTGCGCAGTTTTGGAAAATGTCGATTATTGCTGGCGGAAGACAACCCGATCAACCAAGCTGTGGCCCTCGACATGCTCGATTCTTTCGGCCTGACTGCAGACATCGCTCATAACGGCCAGGAAGCGCTCATCCTTGCCGAAAACCGGCCTTATGACCTGATTCTGATGGACATGCAGATGCCGGTCATGGGCGGCCTAGAGGCAACGAGAGAAATTCGCCGGCTGCCCGGCTATGAAGCGGTGCCGATTATTGCCCTGAGTGCTAATGCCTTCGAATCCGACCGTCAGGCCTGCCTCGCTGTTGGCATGAGCGATTTCCTAGGCAAGCCGGTAGTGCCGGATTCGCTTCAACGTACCCTGCTTCAATGGCTGGCCGAATCCACCGTTAAATCGCCCACCGAAACTACGGAAAAGGAATGGACCCCGGCTAGTTCGAGCGGGATCGCTGACGCTGCCCTGCCTGACATCCCGGGCGTCAACCTTAAGATGGGTCTAGAGCAGATGTCCGGTAAGCGCACCACATTTCTTCGGTTGCTCGGCAAGCTGATCGAGACGCACGGCCAGGATGTCGAGACAATTCGCAACAAGCTGGCCGCAGGCGATCTGGAGGGTGCATGCAGACTAGCGCATTCACTGAAGGGTTCCGCTGGCATGCTCGGTGCCGAAGCAATTTCGGCAAGCGCCTCCTTGATTGAAATGACTGTGCACGAAGGCCATTCGTCCAAGGAGATCGAAACGCAGCTGAGCGAGCTCGACCGGCACTTCAACTCGATTCAAAACGCACTGAAGGCAATCTGAAGATGACATCGAATTCGGACCAGCGACAGCTGAGTACTGTTCTGCAGGCAACACGCGATGCGCAAGGAAAATAAATTGAAATCAGCTTTATTAAAGCAGCAGGCCGTTAAGGTATACGGCGCCGATGGAGAAGACTATCTGAGAAGCGAGATCAACGGTAGCGCCTTGCATCAGAGCAAGATAGAGCAAACAGCAATCGGCAAACTCCTGGGCATGGTCGACGCTTCCTATGCGGCTTACGAAGGTATACAGATGGCACAGCGGCAGCTCTCAGGCGATATTTATTCAGACTGGAATTTATTGGCAGGGGAAATTAAGTCAGGTCAGGACTG
>CAIYYE010000411.1 GCA_903930395.1 uncultured beta proteobacterium | reverse complement strand
GTCGTTCGCCGTCGAACCCGGCACCTGTTTCGGCCTGCTCGGTCCGAACGGCGCCGGCAAGACCACGACCCTGCGTCTCTGCCTCGGCCTGACCGCCCCCGATAGCGGCGACATCAGGCTCAACGGCCACGTCATCCCGGCGGATGCCCAGCAGGCGAGAGGGCGGATCGGCGTCGTGCCTCAGTTCGACAATCTCGACCCGGATTTCACCTGCGCCGAGAACCTCCTCGTCTTTGGCCGCTATTTCGGGCTGAAGGATGCCGACATCCGCGCCAAAATCCCGCAATTGCTCGACTTTGCCGGCCTCGCCAGCAAGGCCGATGCCCGCCTGTCGACCCTGTCCGGCGGCATGAAACGCCGGCTGACTCTGGCCCGGGCCATGGTCAACGACCCCGACATCATTTTCCTCGACGAGCCGACCACCGGCCTTGACCCACAGGCCCGCCACCTGATCTGGGAACGCCTGAAACAACTGAAATCGGCCGGCAAGACGCTGATCCTGACGACGCATTTCATGGATGAAGCCGAACGCCTGTGCGACACGCTGATCGTCATCGACCATGGCCGCAAGATTGCCGAAGGCAGTCCGCGCCAGCTGATCGCCGAGCAGATCGAACCGCAGGTTGTTGAGGTGTTCGACGAAGCCCACGGCGAACTGGCCAATTTCGTCAGCCAGCACAAAGCCCTGGCCGAGCGTGTCGAAACCAGCGGCGAAACGGCATTTTTCTATTGCCGCGACCCGCGTCCGCTCCTTGCCAACCTGGCCGATGCCGACGGCCTGCGCTATGTGCACCGCGCCTCCAACCTCGAAGACGTCTTCATCAAGCTGACCGGCCGCGAACTGCGGGACTAAGCCGGTTTTCAGGCGAGCAAGGCGTCAACCGCCGTGGCGAAATCGTCGTAAACAGCGGCTGGCCGGATTTCCGGATGCCTGTCGTCGCCAGCCCGGTATTTTCCGGTCCGCACCAGAATGCCGGGAATGCCCGCCGCCTGTGCACCGCCGATGTCATCGGCCAGATCGTCGCCGATCAATACCGCGTCGGCCGGACCGATGCCGAGTTCAGACAGGGCGGCAGCAAAGAAGGCGGGCGCCGGCTTGCCGGTAATTTCCGCCTTGACCCCGGCCGAATATTCCAGCCCGGCAACGAAGGCCCCCATGTCGAGCGACAGGCCGTCTGGCTCCATGAAGTAGCGGTTGCGCGCCATGGCCATTAGGGGCAGTCCCTGCATGAGCAGCCGGAAGGCGTGGTTGAGGATGGGGTAGGTGAAATAAGTGCCCATGTCCCCGAGCACGACGATATCGGGATAGTCATCGCTCTTGCCCATTTCATCGGCAATATCGGGATGGACCAGCCACAGCGGGCGCAGGGCCCGACTGCGCACCAGCGTCCGCGCTGCCAGTGCCGCAGTCTGGATTTCGCTGGCCGCCAGCGTGAAGCCCATGCGCTGCAATTTGGCGAAAAGGATGGCGCTGGGTGTTCGCGTCGTATTGGTCAAAAAGCGCAGCGGCAGCCCTGACGCCCGTAGCCGATCAAGCGCCCGTACCGCCCCCGGCAAGGCGTCGTCCCCCGTGTGCAGCACCCCGGCCAAATCGATCAATACGGCCTTTGGTGAGGTAATTGGCATCATTTCGGTCCTCCGCCAGCATTTTGACAGTCGTTCGATTTACTGCACCGGCTAAAGTTTAAGCCGATTGGCTTGCCGCTCCTGCCGTTCGAGCAGACTCCTTGTCGCCCGCCGGAGCGGATTTTCCCTGTCCTTGAGCAATCCTTGCAAGCAGGCCGGATTGGCCCGTGCCCCGCTGGCCCGATAGTCGGCGAGCAAGCTCTGACGGACACTTTCCCTGTCCCTGCCGACAACCCCGCTCAAGTACTCGAACAGACTGTCGACCAGGATTTCCGGCGTCAGGCGGCTGGTCTGGGCAGCGCTTTGCCAGAACCAGTCGGCAAATGCGAGGAAGGCAAAAAAGGGCGAGGGCCCGGCCAGCAGCAGGGGGAGGGTTTGCCGAAAACGGCCGGAGTTGGCGATGAGGTCCCAGTATCGGGCGAGACGTATGAAGCGCAGCATAGTCGCACCATCGATCATGGCAGTCTGCCGGATGGTGTAGGGCGCTTCGGCATCGTAAATCATGCCGTGAGCAGCGCTGTGCCGGGCGATGGTCGTGCCGCGCAGGCGCTTGAGGACGCCCAGCTGGATTTCATGCGGGCGGAGGGCGTACAGACGGTCGAAGCCGGCGGCAAAACTGGCCAGGGTCTCGCCAGGCAGGCCAAAGATCAGGTCGGTGTGCAAATGAGCGTGACTGTGATTGACCAGCCAGGCGAGGTTTTCACAGGTTTTGTCGTTGTCCTGACGGCGCGAGATGGTTTGCTGAACGTCCGGATTGAAGGTCTGGATACCGACCTCGAACTGCAGGACGCCAGGCGGAAAGCGGGCGATCATGGCCTTCAGTCGCTCGGGCAGATGATCGGGAATGACCTCAAAATGCAGGAAGAGCTCAGGCGTCAGGCGATCTAGGAAGAATTGCAGGATGCCCAGCGAGCTGTCGATTTTCAGGTTGAAAGTGCGGTCGACGAACTTGAAATTGCGCGCCCCGCGCTGGTAAAGCACCTCGAGCGCAGCAAGGAAGCGTTCTTGATCAAATGCCCAGGCCGTCTTGTCGAGTGCACTGAGACAGAATTCGCATTTGAACGGGCAGCCGCGCGAGGCTTCGACATAGAGCAGACGATGCGCCAG
>CAIYYE010000410.1 GCA_903930395.1 uncultured beta proteobacterium | reverse complement strand
GGCGGCGGGTCAAGTTCGACGAGGTGCTCGCCCAGCAA
This sequence comes from uncultured beta proteobacterium, assembly GCA_903930395.1. Taxonomy (GTDB): domain Bacteria; phylum Pseudomonadota; class Gammaproteobacteria; order Burkholderiales; family Rhodocyclaceae; genus Azonexus. The sequence continues at coordinate 3,547 of CAIYYE010000410.1, read as the reverse complement.
CTCTCCCTGCGCCGTGCCTATCTGGCGCGCCGTGAACAGGGGGCGCCGGTGCTGGTGGCGCGCGACGACCTTGGCGCCCGCCTGCTTGACAGCCTGCCTTTCGGCCTGACCGGCGCACAGGTGCGGGCGATGGCCGAAATCGGCGGCGATCTGGCCCAGCCTTATCCCATGCAGCGCCTGCTCCAGGGCGATGTCGGGGCCGGCAAGACCATTGTTGCGGCACTGGCCGCCTGTCAGGCCATTTCGGCTGGCTGGCAGGCGGCATTCATGGCGCCGACGGAAATCCTGGCGGAGCAGCATTACCTCAAGCTCCGCGAGTGGCTGGAACCGCTCGGCATCCGCGTCGCCTGGCTGTCCGGCAGCCTGAAAAGCAAGGCGAGGCGTGAGCAACTGGCGGCGACAGCGGCCGAGGCGCAACTGGTCGTCGGCACCCATGCGCTGATCCAGGATGGCGTCGATTTCGCCAAATTGGGTCTGGCCATTGTCGATGAGCAGCATCGCTTCGGCGTCGCCCAGCGCCTCGCCCTGCGCAAGAAGGGCGACAACCCGCATCAGTTGATGATGTCGGCGACGCCGATTCCGCGCACGCTGGCGATGAGCTATTACGCCGACCTCGACGTCACCGTGCTTGACGAACTGCCGCCCGGACGGACGCCGATCAAGACGCGGCTGGTTGCCGACAACCGGCGCGAGGATGTCGTCGGTTTTGTCAGAAAGCATGTCGAGGAAGGCCGGCAGGCTTACTGGGTGTGTCCGCTGATCGAGGAATCCGAGGCGCTCCAGTTGCAGACAGCGCAGGATACCTACGCCACCCTGCTGGTCGACTTGCCGGCCCTGCGCATCGGCCTTGTGCATGGCCGCCTCAAGGGCGACGAGAAACAGGCGGTGATGGCCGCCTTCGCCGCCGGCGACATCGATGTGCTGGTGGCGACGACGGTCATTGAGGTCGGCGTCGATGTGCCCAACGCCAGCCTGATGGTTATCGAGCATGCCGAGCGCTTCGGCCTCTCGCAGTTGCACCAGTTGCGCGGCCGGGTCGGGCGCGGCAAATACGAGTCGAGCTGTGTGCTGATCTATGCCGGGCCACTCGGCGAAATCGCCCGGCAGCGACTGAAGATCATTTTCGAGAACACCGACGGTTTCGAGATCGCCCGTCAGGATTTACAGATACGCGGTCCCGGCGAGTTCGTCGGCAGTCGGCAGAGCGGGGTGCCGCTCCTGCGTTATGCCGATCTGGAGATGGATGCCGATCTCGTCGAAATGGCCCGTGATGTCGCTGAGGAAATGCTGACCGAACACGCCGAGCAGGCCGAACGCCACCTCAAGCGCTGGCTCGGCTCGCGGGAAGAGCTGCTCAAGTCCTGACCCGGTTGGCCGAAGCCGTGATACCCGCGCTCAGCGTTTTCAGGGCGGCCATCGTCCGCGCTTCGCGCAGATAGATCATGCCGGTCGGCACCCGGCTGAATTCATCCGGCACCGTTTCGATGACCAGATCGGCCGCATGGCTCGACTGTTCGACGACGCGGCGCGGCATCAGGGTCCAGCCGAGGCCGACCGCGATGCAACCGAGGATGCCCTCCAACGTGCCGAACTCCATGGCATCGGCCACCGCGTGGCCCTGGGCGCGTTGCCAGGCAAGGGCGCGGGTCCGGTAGGCGCACCCTTCGCGGAAGAGGATGAGCGGGAGCAGCACCGGGTCGGTGCCGGCGGCATGTACCTGGACCAGCTCCTCGATCACCAGTTCGTCGAACTGCAGGTCGGGATGAATGACCGGGCCGGCAACGAAGGCGCAGTCGAGCTTGTGGTCGAGGACCTTCTCGGTCAGTGTGCTCGTGGTGTCGGTGCTGACCCGCAGGTCGAGTCCGGGGTGCTCGTTGCGCACGGCTTTCAGGGCACTCGGCAGGTGCAGGGCGGCAAAGGTTTCCATGGCGCCGATGCGCAGTTCGCCGGCGCTTTCGCCGACCAGGCGGATGGCAGCGCTGGTCTGGCGTTCGAGCATGAGCATGCGCCGGGCGTAGTCGAGCAGCACCTTGCCCGAGGGGGCAAGTTCCAGACCGCGCCCCTTACGGAAAAAGAGCTCGGCGCCGAGTTCTTCCTCCAGCCGGCGAATGCGACCCGTGACGTTGGACTGGACGGTGTTGAGTTTGCGCGAAGCGGCGAGGATGCCACCTTCTTCAACGACGGCCTGAAAGGTGCGGAGGGCGACGAGTTCCATGGTTTATCTCAAATAACGAATGGTGTGTTCTGAACAAATCATTTGAAATGATACTTTAGTCTGTTTATTGTTCGTTGATCAATAACAAAGGGAAGCTCCCATGACACCCCAGAGAGAACGCCTGCAAGTGCTGTGCGCCGGGATATTCAGCCTGCTGCTGACCTTCGGTGTCGCCCGTTTTTCCTACACGCCGCTGCTGCCGCTGATGCAGCATCAAGCCGGACTGGGTCTGGCCGAAGCTGGCTGGCTGGCCGCGTTCAACTACGCCGGATACTTGTGCGGGGCGTTGATTGCTTCGCTGATCAGCGATCTGGTGCTCAAGGACAAGCTCTACCGGATCGGCCTGATTGTCGCCATTGTGAGCACCGTGATGATGGGCCTGACGGCTGATCCCTGGGTCTGGATGCTGTCGCGCTTCATCGCTGGTCTGAGCAGCGCGGCCGGCATGTTGCTGGGCACCGGGCTGATTCTCAACTGGCTGATTCGCCATAATCACCGGCCGGAACTGGGCATTCACTTTGGCGGCATAGGTCTGGGGATTTCCGGTTGTGCCATCGGCGTCTGGCTGATGACGGGATGGCTCGACTGGCGTGAACAGTGGTTCGCCTTTTCAGCCATCGCCTGCCTGCTCATCGTGCCGGCCCTGGCCTGGCTGCCGGCGCCCGACACCAGCCCGCTGACCAAGAGCGGCGCGCCCATGCACGACAATCCGCCGAGCCGGCTGTTTCTCGGCATCTTCATGGCTGCGTATTTCTGCGCCGGTTTTGGCTACGTGATCAGCGCCACTTTCATCGTTGCCATCGTCGATCATTTGCCCGGTTTGGCGGGGCAGGGGGCGCTGGCATTCCTGGCCATCGGTCTGGCCGCCACGCCGGCGGCGTTCAACTGGGATTTGATCGCCCGCACCACGGGGGACATCAATGCGCTGATCCTCGCCGCTGTGCTGCAGATCGTCGGCATTGTGCTGCCGGTGGCGGTCGGTGGTCTGTTTGCGACGATTTTTGGCGCCCTGCTTTTCGGCGGCACCTTCATCGGCATGGTCAGTCTGGTCTTGACCATGGCCGGGCGCTACTACCCGACGCGGCCGGCCAAGATGATGGGAAAGATGACGCTTTCGTATGGCGCGGCGCAGATCATCGGGCCGGCCATCGTCGGCTGGCTGGCGACGCGTCTGGGGAACTATTCGATAGGCCTGACCATCGCCGGCGGCGTCATGGTGGTCGGCGTCGTGCTCTTGGTTATACTGAAATTTGTTGAAAAGCGGGATGCAGCGCCTGCTTTCGAACCCTGCACCCAGTAATGAATACGGAGACGAGACATGTTCAAGGGAAT
>CAIYYE010000409.1 GCA_903930395.1 uncultured beta proteobacterium | reverse complement strand
CTTCGTAACGGCGCCCTTTTTCCAGAACGACGAAGCGGTCGCCGTTTTCTGCAAATTCCTGGTAACCCTGATCGGATACCACGACACCCAGTTTTCCGTCCTGAAAGCTGGCGACAAAAATATTGCCGAGCAGGGTTTCACCCTCAGCCAGTTCCTCGACAAAGAAGACCCGCTTCCCTGCCTTGGATTCCTGAAAGACGCCAGGCGACACCTGCGACACATCACTGCGCGCCGACAACAGCTGCCGATATTGCGCCGTATTCAAATTGGCCCAAGGTGAGAGAAAACCAGCCAGCAGCGCGATAACCAGCACAAAAGGCAGGGCAAAGACGAGCACCGGCCGCAGCCAAGCCGTGAGCGGCAGGCCACAGGAAAACCAGACGACCATTTCCGAATCGCGGTAGGCACGCGACAGGCTCAATAAAATTGAGACGAAAAGCATCAGGCTGAGCACGAGCGGCATCATGTTCAACAAGGCGAAGCCGAGCAGAGAGGCGACTGCCTCGGGCACAATGCGCCCGCCAACAGCCTCTTTCAAGAGCCGAATCAACAGTATGGAAGCCAGGATGGCCAGCAGGGCAACACTGATGCCGGCAGCTGCCTGAGCAAATTCGCGCCGGACGGCACGTTCGAATATCATGCTTTGACGAAACCGAAAAAATGCGAGGATAATCCCTCGGAAACTGGTATTTCCTTGGTCAGGAGCAGCTTGTGGAATTTAGCATAAAAAGTGGCAGCCCGGAAAAACAGCGCAGCGCCTGCGTCGTTGTCGGTGTTTTTGAATTGAGGAAACTCACCCTTCCGGCCGAATTGCTCGACAAGGCATCCGGTGGCCATATTGCCGATATCATTCGACGCGGCGACATGGAGGGCAAATCTGGCAGCACCCTGCTCCTGCACAACGTGCCCGGCACACTGTGCGACCGCATCCTGCTCGTCGGTCTGGGCAAGGAAAAGGACTTCCGCGAGAAGGAATTCATTGGCGCCATCGGCACAAGCGTCAAGGTTCTCAACGAAACTGGCGCTTTTGACGCGTCCATCTTCCTGACTGAACTCCCTGTCAAAAAGCGCAGCACAGGCTGGCGGATTCGCCAGGCCACGCTGGCAGCCCTAGACGTCGCCTACAAATTCGAACAGTTCAAGAGCAAGAAGGAAGATGTCCGGCGGCCCTTGCGCAAACTGACCTTCAGCGTCGAGCGGCGCAATGAACTGGCGCCCGCCGAGGAAGCCTTGAGTCAGGGACTGGCCATCGCCGAAGGGGTGACCATGACCAAGAATCTGGGCAACCTGCCACCCAACATCTGCCACCCGACCTACCTGGCCGAACAGGCTCAGGCCATGGCCAAGGAATTCAAGCTCGGCTGCGAGATACTTGAGCGCGCCGACATGGAAAAGCTGGGCATGCACTCGCTGCTCGCCGTCGCCCATGGTTCGCACCAGCCGCCCAAGCTCATCGTGCTCAGCTACAAGGGCAGCAAGGCATCCGAAAAGCCGGTCGTACTCGTCGGCAAGGGCGTCACCTTCGACACTGGCGGCATTTCGCTGAAGCCCGGCGCCGAGATGGATGAAATGAAGTACGACATGTGCGGCGCGGCAAGCGTCCTTGGCACGATGCAGGCCGTGGCCCGGATGGCCTTGCCGATCAACCTGACCGTCATCGTGCCAGCCACCGAAAACATGCCGGATGGCAAGGCGACGCGCCCCGGTGACATCGTCACCTCGATGTCCGGCCAGACCATCGAAATCCTCAACACCGACGCCGAAGGCCGCCTCATCCTGTGCGATGCGCTGACCTATGCGGAGCGCTTCGAGCCGGACACGGTCATCGATGTCGCCACACTGACCGGCGCCTGCGTGGTTGCCCTCGGCAATGTCGCCACCGGCCTGTTCGCCAACAAGGATGCTCTCGCCCGCGACCTGCTCGACGCCGGCGAAGACGCCCATGACCGGGCCTGGCACATGCCGCTCTGGGATGACTACCAGGAGCTGCTGAAAAGCCCGTTTGCCGACATGGCCAATATCGGCGGACGCTGGGGCGGGGCCATT
>CAIYYE010000408.1 GCA_903930395.1 uncultured beta proteobacterium | reverse complement strand
TCGATATTCGACGAGCCGACGGTGGCCCACTGCCCGTCGATGACGGCGACCTTGGCGTGCATGAAACTCTTTTCGTACTCGAAGATGCGGATGCCGGCTTTCAGGGCCGTGGCGTAGAGCGTCTGGGTGGCGTAGCGAAAAAGCGGGTGGTCGCTCTTGCCCTGGAGCAGCACGGTGATGCGCACGCCGCGTCTGGCCGCGGCATACAGCGCCCGGCCGAAGCGGAAGCCGGGCAGGAAGTAGGCATTGGCGATCAGGATGTCGTGTTTCGCGCTGTCGATGGCCTCCAGATAGGCGTGCAGGATATCGTTGCGGTGGCGGATGTTGTCGCGGATCAGGAGGGCCGCGTGCTGGGTGCCGGCTGCTGCGCAAACGGGGGCGGCGACCGGGGCGAGGCGGAAGCGCCGCTTGAAATTGACCCAGGAGACCGTTTCCCACATGCGACGGACGGCGTGGTGCATCTGGCGCAGCACCGGTCCTTCGACACGAACCGCGTAGTCGTAGTGCGGGCGCATGTCGACCGGTGCGTTGTTGTCGTCGATGATATTGATGCCGCCAACAAAGGCGATGCGCGCATCGATTACCACCAGCTTGCGATGCAGGCGCCGCAGGCGGTGGCGGCGCAGGTGAAAACGGCTGATCTCGGGCCGGTAGAACATGCTGCGGACGCCGGCGGCGGTCAGCCGGGGCAGGAAGTCCGCCTTGAAATTGCGCGCCCCGAAACCGTCCACCGTGACATTGACCTGAATACCCCGTTCGGCCGCCCGACATAATGCATTGGCGACCTCGTGGCCGATTTCGTCATCCGCAAAAATGTAGCTTTCGAGGTAGATCTCGATCTCGGCAGCGTCTATGGCAGCGAGCAGGGCCGGGAAATAATCGTTGCCCGAGTTGAGCAGGGTCAGCCGGTTGCCCGGCAAAAACTCAGCGGCCATGCCTGGTCAGATGGGCCGATAGCGCGGCGTGGTCGGAAATGGCCGACCACGGCATGCCGTGATGAACTTCGGTGTGTTTGACGTCGAAACCACGCACATAAATGCGGTCCAGGCGGAACATCGGCAGGGCGGCCGGGAAGCTGCAAACCGGCTTGCCGCTTGGGCCGCTGAACACTTCCTGCAGGCCGAGGCGGCGGGTCAGGTCTTCGCCGACCCGGTTGCGCCAGTCGTTGAAATCGCCGGCGACGATCAGCGGGGCATTGGGCTCGGCCAGTTCGTCGAGGTAATCGGCCAGCGCTGCCATCTGCTTGCGGCGCGAATAGCCGAAGAGCGACAGGTGTACGCAGACGCAATGCACGGCTGGGCCATTCGGCAGCTCGATCCGGCAATGCAACATGCCGCGCTTCTCGAATTGCAGGTGCGTCACATCCTGGTTGTGCGCATGCAGGATGGGGAAGCGTGAGAGGATGGCATTGCCGTGGTGGCCGTGGTCATAGGCCATGTTGCGGCCATAGGCGGAGGCGGCCCAGACGTCTTCGGCAAGGAACTCGTGCTGGGGAGAATCCGGCCAGTTGTCGTGGTTTTCGGCATGGCCCAGGTGCAGGCCCTGGACTTCCTGCAGGAAGACGATGTCGGAGTTGAGTTGGCGCAGCCGCTCGCGCAGCTCATGCACCATCATCCGCCGGTTGAATTGCGAAAAGCCCTTGTGGATGTTGTAGGTCGTGACATGCAGTGCGGGCTGGTTCATGGCGCGGTCAGGAAATCGCCAGCATGCGGTCAAGGGCGAGTTTGGCCAGCCTGGCCTCGTGTTCCGGCACGGCAATCTGGTTGACGACCTTGCCGTCGACGAGGTTTTCCAGCGTCCAGGCCAGATGTTGCGGGTCGATGCGCTGCATGGTCGAGCACATGCAGATGGTGGTCGCCATGAACTGGACGATCTTGTTCTGCGGCAGCACTTCCTTGGCCAGGCGATCAACCAGGTTGAGTTCGGTGCCGACCAGCCAGCGCGTACCTTCCGGTGCTTCCTTGATGGTCTTGACAATGTGTTCGGTCGAGCCGACGTAATCCGATGCGGCGCAGACTTCGAAGTTGCATTCCGGGTGGGCGATTACCTTGCCATCCGGGTACTTGGCGCGGAAGGCGTCGATGTGCGACTTCTGGAACATCTGGTGCACCGAACAGTGGCCTTTCCAGAGCAGGATTTTCGCCTGCTTGATCTGGGCTGGTGTCAGGCCGCCGAGTTCGAGATCAGGGTCCCAGACGACCATTTCGTCCATGGCGATGCCCATGTTGTGGCCGGTCCACCGGCCGAGATGCTGGTCGGGGAAGAAAAGTACCTTGGGGCGACGCGCGAAGGCCCATTGGGCGATGGTGCCGGCATTGGACGATGTGCACACGATGCCGCCATGATCGCCGCAGAATGCCTTCAGATCGGCCGCAGAATTGATGTAGGTGACTGGCGTGACTTCTTCTTCGGCGTTGAGCACGCTATTCAGTTCGCGCCAGCAGCGTTCGACCTTGGCCAGGTTGGCCATGTCGGCCATCGAGCAGCCGGCCGCGAGATCGGGCAGGATGGCTTTCTGGTGCGGCGCGGTCATGATGTCGGCGACTTCGGCCATGAAATGCACGCCGCAGAAAATGACGTATTCAGAGTCGGTCTGCGAGGCAAGACGCGACAGCTTGAGCGAATCGCCGGTCAGGTCGGCGTATTGATAGACATCGGCGCGCTGGTAGTGGTGGCAGAGGAGGACGGCCTTCTTGCCGAGTTTGGCGCGGGCGATGCGGATGCGTTCGTGGCAGGCTTCGTCGGTCAGGCGGTTGAAGGGGTCGAAGGCGATGGTGGCTGTTTGCATACTGTTCTCTGAATTTTTGCGGCTATTCCGTTAGAACCCGGAATTATCCCTGAATCCACGGTAATCCGGCCTTGCGCCAGCCGCCGATGGTATTGCGATGCCCGTTGGCATCCTTGTCGCCCTCGAAGCCTTCGAGGATGTTGTAGCAGCTGTTGTAGCCGGCTTCGGTGGCGGCGCCGACCGAGCGCACGCCGCTGCGGCAGAGGAACATGACGAGCGCCTCCGGGTCGACCTGGCGCTTGAGTTCAGCCACGAAGTTCGGGTTGCGCACACCGCCGGGATATTGGTTCCACTCGATTTCGATGGCGCCGGCGACCCGCCCGACCCAGTCCCATTCGGCCCGTGTGCGGACGTCGACGATTTTGGCGCCGGGGGCCAGGTGCAGTACATCGCTGGCTTCCTGCGGCGTCAGTTCGCCGATGTAGGCCCGCTCAAGGGCCTGGCCACGAACCTGCGCCAGGCGGAGTATTTCGGTTAACTTGCCCATAATGTCCAACTGCTAAAATCACAGATTAACAGTATAGGGCAGAGATCATGGGACCAGAGCACCATCCCCCCGTCGCCACGCCCGGCGAGCGGGCCGCCGAAGCGCAGAAGGCAACCTGGGTCAGTGTTGCCGTCAATCTGGTGATGACCATCGCCCAGTTGATCGTCGGCTGGCTGGCCCATTCGCAGTCGCTGATCGCGCACGGCCTGCACTCCTTTTCCGATCTGCTGTCGGATTTTCTCGTGATCTACGCCAGTCGGCAGAGCGCCCATCCGGCCGACCAGGCCCATCCCTATGGTCACGCCCGTGTCGAGACCGCAGCGACCCTGGCGCTCGGGGCCTCGCTATCCCTGATCGGCGGCGGCATTCTCTGGGAATCCGGCATGCGCCTCCAGCACATCGAGGTCCTGCCGACCGTCGAACTGTCGGCCCTGTGGGTGGCGATTGCCACGGTGATTTCCAAGGAAGGGCTGTATCGCTACCTGATCCGCGTTGCCGAGCGTCAGCGTTCGCAGCTGCTCATTGCCAATGCACTGCATACGCGGGCCGATGCGGCGTCGGCGCTGGTCGTCGTGGTCGGTATCGGCGGTGCGCTGCTGGGCTGGTCCTTCCTGGATCTGCTCGCGGCGGCGCTGATGGGTTTCATGATCCTGCACATGGGGGCCGGTCTGGCCTGGGGCGCGATCAAGGAGCTGATTGATACCGGCCTTGATGACGCGCAGGTCGATGCCATCCGCAAGACCTTGCTGGCGACCCCGGGTGTGCGTGACCTGCACGAGTTGCGGACCCGGCGCATGGCGCATCAGGCGCTGGTCGATACCCATGTCCAGGTCGATGCGCGGATCAGCGTCTCCGAAGGCCACCGCATAGCCGAATCGGCCCGCGCCAGGGTGCTGCGCGAACATCCCGAGGTACTCGACGTGCTGGTGCACATCGATCCCGAAGATGACATGGACCCGGATACCTACGCGACGCGATTGCCGGCCAGGGATGCCTTGCTCGGCGAATTGCAGCCGATGCTGGCCGATTTGCCAGCGCCCGAGAAAATCGTGCTGCACTACCTCAAGGGGCAGATCGAGGCGGAAATCTTCTTCAGTCACACCCATTTCGAAAACGGCGAAGCGCTGCGGCAGGCCGAGATACTTCTGGTCGGGCGCCTGAAATCGCACCCGCTGATCCGGCGGGTATCACTGAACTGCATGATTGCACCAAAATAGTGCGTTAATTTTCGTGTGCGCACAAATGCGGTGCGCTAATTCTTTGCTTAAACGCTGCATCTCATTGTGGCAAAATGCAAAGATTGCTCGATAGCGTTTGGCATGCTTTCTGCTAAACGTTTCGGGTTACAAATTTTTGATTGTCGCCGGATCGCCCGGCAACTTGTTTTCTTAGGAGATTAAGGCATATGGCAACCCCGCAAGACGTGCTCAAGATGATCAAGGAAAACGACGCCAAGTTCGTCGATTTCCGTTTCACCGATACCCGTGGCAAGGAACAGCACGTCACCGTGCCGGTTTCTGCCTTCAGCGAAGACAAGTTCGAAAACGGTCACGCTTTCGACGGCTCCTCGATCGCTGGCTGGAAGGGTATTCAGGCTTCCGACATGCAGCTGAATCCGGATCCGGATACCGCCTACATCGACCCGTTCTTCGACGAAACCACCGTCGTCCTGACCTGTGACGTCGTTGACCCGACCGATGGCCGTGGCTACGACCGCGACCCGCGCTCCATCGCCAAGCGCGCTGAAGCCTATCTGAAGTCCTCCGGCATTGGCGACACCGCCTACTTCGGTCCGGAACCGGAATTCTTCATTTTCGACGGCGTCGAGTGGAATGTCGACATGTCCGGCTGCTCCCTGAAGATCCACTCCGCTGAAGCGGCCTGGGGTTCGGGCGAGAAGAACGACGGCTCCGGCTCCACCGGCCACCGTCCGACGGTCAAGGGCGGCTACTTCCCGGTTCCGCCGGTCGACAGCCTGCACGACATCCGTTCGGCCATGGTCCTGACCCTGGAAGCCCTCGGCTGCCCGGTTGAAGTTCACCACCACGAAGTCGCCACTGCCGGTCAGTGCGAAATCGGTACCGTGTTCAACACCCTGGTCAAGCGTGCCGAAGCCTATCTGAAATCCTCCGGCATTGGCGACACCGCCTACTTTGGCCCGGAACCTGAATTCTTCATTTTCGACTCCGTTGATTGGAACGTCGATATGTCAGGTTGCAGCCTGAAGATTTACTCTTCAGAAGCAGCTTGGA
>CAIYYE010000407.1 GCA_903930395.1 uncultured beta proteobacterium | reverse complement strand
GAGCCCGCTGGCGTAGGGGGCAAGGTCGGCGTGCATCTGTTCGAGCTGGGCGAACACCTGGCGGGCGTGGCGCAAGAGCGATTCGCCGGCGGCGGTAGGCGTCAGGCCGCGCGCGTGACGGGCAAACAGCGGCACGCCGAGGGCGGCTTCGAGTTGCGTCAGCCGGTGGCTGGCCGAGGAGGGGGCGAGATGCACCAACTCGGCGGCACGGGTCAGGCTGCCGGAATCGGCGATGGCGGCAACCAGCCGCAAGTCGGGGAGATCGTAGCGCATGGTTTCGTCCAGAACGAATGCTCGCTTGAAATAATACCAATTGTCCTGGCCGCCAATGGCGTTTTTAATGGCTTCTGACAAACATATCCAGGGGATGGCTTTGGAAAAATCGAACGCTTATGGCGCCGGACTGGCTTTGCTGGCGGCGCTCGGCTTTTCGCTGAAGGCAATCTTCGTCAAGCTGGCCTATCCCTACGGCGTCGATGCGATCACCTTGCTCGCCTTGCGCATGGGTTTCGCGCTGCCGGTCTTCCTGTGGGTCGGTCTGGCCGGACAGAAGGCGGGCGCAAGCCTGACACGCGGCGACTGGTGCCGGCTGGTGGCGCTCGGCTGCCTCGGCTACTACGGCGCCAGCATTCTCGACTTCTGGGGACTGGAATACATTTCGGCCGGGCTGGAGCGCCTGATCCTGTTCACTTACCCGACGCTGACCTTGCTGATCGGCGTGTTTTTCCAGGGCAAGGCCTTCACCCGCCGGCAAGTGGTCGCCGTTGCGCTGTGCTACGCCGGCATCGGCTTCGCCTTCGTGCACGACCTCGGCCTAAGCGATGCCCGCAACGTGTGGATCGGCGGGGCGCTGGTCTTCGCCTCCAGCGTGTCGTACGCGCTCTATCTTTCCGGCAGCGCGACGATGATCGCCCGGCTGGGCGCCATGCGCTTTTCGGCACTGGCCATGCTGGTCTCGTCGGCCGTGACGCTGGCGCACTTTTTGGCGTCGCACCCGGTCTCGGCTTTCGTCCAGCCGCTGCCGGTCTATGGCTGGGGGCTGGCGATGGCGGTGTTCGCCACCATCGTCCCGGTCTTTGCCCAGTCGGCGGCGATCCGCCGGGTCGGCGCCGGGCAGGCCTCGCTGTTCGGCATGGTCGGACCGATGCTGACCATAGTCTTCGGCTGGTGGCTGCTCGGCGAGCATGTTTCGCTGGCGCAGATGATTGGCGCCGCCCTGGTTGTCGCTGGAATACTGATCGTCAGCCGCGGGGGAAAAGCTTCGGGCTCGCAGGCGGTTGAAAAACGTCGCGAGGATGGCTAATGGCAAGGCGCCCGGCGCGCAGCGACCGAGACATATCAGGTAGATAGGCGAGGGAGCGAGCACCGCGCAACGCAGCCAATGGCCACCGCAGTAGTTTTGCAACAGCCTGTTAGAATCCCGGGCATGATCGGCATCCTCCTCATCACGCATGGCAGCTTCGGCGAGGCACTCATCCAGAATGCCTGTCATGTGCTGAACAAGCGTCCGCCGCAACTGAACCAGCTGGGCATGTCGCCGCAGGATGATCCGCTGGACCAGTTGCCGCTGGCGCGCGAGATGCTGATGGCAGTCGACAGCGGCAAGGGCGTGCTGGTGCTGACCGACATTTTTGGCGCCTCACCGGCCAACCTTGCCCTGAAACTGCTCGAACCCGGTCGCGTCGAAGGCCTGACCGGGGTTAATCTGCCCATGCTGCTGCGCGCCCTGACCTACCGCGACCGGGACATGGAAACCCTACTCATGCGCGCCCGCGACGGTG
>CAIYYE010000406.1 GCA_903930395.1 uncultured beta proteobacterium | reverse complement strand
GCCAAGCTGGAAGAGTTGCATGCCATCCGTGATCCCCTGTACCGCGAAGCCGCCCACATGGTGGTGGACGGCGGCCACCTCATGGCCTCCGGCATCGTGATGCATCTCCTCCGAGAATTTAACCGCCAATGCAAACCATGATCGAAACGCTTGCTGTCGCCCTGGGTGATCGCTCCTACCCCATCCATATCGGTGCTGGCCTGCTCGAGCGACTGGATTTGATCCTGCCCCATATCAAGCAGAAAAAAGTGGTGGTGGTGAGCAACACCACCGTTGCGCCGCTCTATCTGGACAAGCTGCAGGCGACCCTGGAGCGCGGTGCCATCTCGGTGCTTCCCGTGGTCCTGCCAGATGGCGAGCAATTCAAAACCTGGGAAACGCTGAATCTGGTCTTCGATGCCCTGCTCGGTGCCCGCTGCGAACGCGGGACGACGCTGATTGCACTGGGCGGCGGGGTGATCGGTGACATGGGGGGCTTCGCAGCCTCGTGCTACCAGCGCGGCATGCCTTTCATCCAGGTGCCGACCACGCTGCTGTCACAGGTTGATTCCTCTGTCGGTGGAAAAACGGCGATCAATCATCCTCTCGGCAAAAACATGATCGGGGCGTTTTATCAGCCCAAGCTCGTGCTGGCCGACATATCGACGCTCAATACCCTGCCTGAACGTGAGTTGAAGGCCGGTTTGGCCGAAGTAATCAAATATGGCCTGATCCGGGATCTGGAATTTTTCGTCTGGCTCGAGGCGAATCTGGAAAAACTGCTGGCCCGCGATCCGGTGTCTCTGAGCTACGCGATTCATCGCTCCTGTGCCAACAAGGCCGAGGTGGTGGCCGCCGACGAAAAAGAGACTGGCGAACGCGCGCTCCTCAATCTGGGCCATACCTTTGGGCATGCCATCGAAACCGGGATGGGCTATGGCGAGTGGCTGCACGGTGAAGCTGTGTCAGCCGGCACGCTAATTGCTGCTGAGTTATCGCGTCAGTTGGGATGGCTGGACAGCAATGCAGTCGAACGAATCGAACGGATTTTTGTTCGGGCCGGTTTGCCGGTATTCGGGCCACGGCTGGGTTCCGCCAGATATCTCGAGTTGATGAGCCATGACAAGAAGGTTCAGGATGGAAAGCTGCGCCTGGTCCTCCTTAAGGAAATCGGCCGGGCTATTGTTTCAGATCAGGCCAGTGACGGCCAGATCGGGGCGGCAATCGAGGCCAGATGCACCTGAAGAGGGAAATTTTTATTCTGAATGTGCCTGCTTGGTGCATTGCAGCATCTTGAATTGACAGGGGTTTGCCAGTATATTTGATGGTTGCCTCTAATTTTCCTATAGGCCGACGCGGAATGTATGATGCTCGGCTTTTTTCAACATTGGTCTTTGGACATCGGCCAAGTTATTTGAAGGAATGCGTGTGATGGAACCGGGAGTACCTGAGCAGCAGGGTCTGTACGACCCCGCCAATGAGCACGATGCTTGCGGCGTGGGCTTTGTCGCCCATGTCAAAGGTCAGAAAAATCATGCCATCGTCGAACAGGGTTTGCAGATCCTGAAGAACATCGATCACCGCGGTGCCGTCGGTGCCGATCCCCTGCAAGGGGACGGCGCGGGTATTCTGATCCAGATCCCGGACCAGTTCTATCGCGAAGAAATGGCCCGTCAGAGCGTCGAACTGCCGCCGGCAGGCGAATACGGTGTCGGCATGGTCTTCCTGCCGCAGGAGGCCGCTTCGCGCCATGCCTGCATGGAAGAAATCGAGCGCTCGATTGTCGCCGAAGGCCAGGTTGTCCTTGGCTGGCGCGATGTGCCGGTCAATCGCGACATGCCGATGTCGCCGACCGTGCGTGCCAAGGAGCCGGTGATCCGCCAGGTCTTCGTCGGTCGCGGTCCGGACGTCTTTGTCACCGATGCCCTCGAGCGCAAGCTCTACATCATCCGCCGCCGCGCCGCCAATGCGATCAAGTCGCTCAAGCTCAAGCACGGTCAGGAATTCTACGTGCCGTCCTTCTCGGCCCGTACGGTCAACTACAAGGGTCTGCTGCTGGCCGACCAGGTCGGCGTTTACTACCTCGATCTCCAGGACAAGCGCACCGTTTCGGCGCTCGCCCTCGTGCACCAGCGTTTCTCGACCAACACCT
>CAIYYE010000405.1 GCA_903930395.1 uncultured beta proteobacterium | reverse complement strand
TCCTCACAATTGCTTTTCTTCTTTCAGCCACTTGCTGACTGGCTCAGGCTGGTAGTTCGCCATGCGCGCCAGCAGGCTGTCTATGTCGGTATCAGTCAGCACCATGGCGCGGTTCTGCGGCCGCAAAAAGCCTTCGCCGACAGCATGGTCGAAGAGGGCAAGCAGCGGGTCGTAAAAGCCGCGCACGTTGAGCAGGCCCATCGGTTTCACGTGAAACCCGAGCTGGCCCCAGGTCAGAATTTCGCAAAACTCCTCGAAAGTGCCGAAGCCGCCGGGGAGGGCGATGAAACCATCCGACAACTCCGCCATGCGCGCCTTGCGGGTGTGCATCGAATCGACCACCTCGATGCGGGTCAGCGTCCGGTGATCGACGGCGCGACCGGCTACCTCCTTGCCCATCAGCGCCTCCGGGATGACGCCAATCACCGTGCCGCCGGCTTCCAGGCAGGCATCGGCAACCGCGCCCATGAGGCCGATATTGCCGGCGCCGTAGACCAGTTCTATGCCACGACTGGCGAGCAGGCGGCCGAGTTTTTCGGCTTCGGCGCGGTACGCTGGATGGTGGCCGGCATTCGAGCCACAGAAAACGCAGATTCTTTTCATGGTGTCAGAAGCCGCCGGTCTTCAGCCAGTGTTCGATTTGTGGCAGGCGATCAGCGCCGAAGAAGGCTTCGCCGTCGATGATGACGTGCGGTGAGCCGAAGACGCCGAGTTTCAGCGCGTTATCGACTTCGTTTTTCAGTCGTTCCTTGATCTCCGGGCTTTGCAGCGCAGCTTCGAGCTGGCCGCGGTCTACGCCGATATTGGCGGCAATGGTGAGCACGGCCTCGGGGGCGGAGATGTCGATGTTGTCCACGAACAGGGCACGATAAGCCGACTGGGCAAAGGCCGTGGCCAGCGCCGCATCCTGCCCTTCCAGCCAGTAATAGGCGCGGGCGGCATTTTGCGTGGCGATGGGGAACTTGTCCGGGTGGCGGTAAGGCAGGCCCATGAAGCGGGCCGAGCGGGCAAAATCAAGCAGCGAATAAGTCGCCTTGGCGGCATTCTGCAAGGTCAGCGGGGCGCTGCCCGTGGCCTTGAAGACGATGCCGAGGAGAATGGGGTGACGGCGTACCTGGCGACCGTAGCGGGCGGCGAGTTCGTCGATCTTCTCGCTCAGCAGGTAGCCATAGGGGCTGGAAAAATCGAACCAGAAATCGATGGGGGATTTGCCGGTAGTGCTCATCTTTGTCTCCTCATGTCGCGCTTGCCGGATTGGAATTTTTGTTTCCGGCTAAGCGCGTCTTGCGTTTATTCCGCGGCGATCGAACGCCCGATCACCAGTCGCTGGATATCGTTCGCCCCTTCGTAGATCTGGCAGATGCGCACGTCGCGGTAGATGCGCTCGACCGGGAAGTCGCTGGTATACCCAACGCCGCCGTGAATCTGGATGGCGTCCGAGGCGATCTTCTCGGCCGCTTCGGAGGCGAACATCTTGGCCATTGAGGCTTCTTTCAGGCAGGGCTTGCCGGCATCCTTGAGCGTGGCGGCGCGCCAGACCATGAGGCGGGCGGCGTCGAGCAGGGTATTCATGTCGGCGAGGCGGAAATTGACCGCCTGATGATCGATGATGGGTACGCCGAAAGTGATGCGCTCCTTGGCGTAGCGCACGGCTGCTTCAAAGGCGGCGCGTGCCATGCCGATGCTTTGGGCGGCGATGCCGATGCGGCCGGCTTCGAGGTTGGAGAGGGCGATCCGGTAGCCTTCACCTTCCTGGCCGAGCAAGGCGGAAGCAGGAACGCGGCAGTTTTCCAGAATGATCTGCACGGTGTCGGAGGCATGCTGGCCCATCTTGTCCTCGGTACGGCCGACAATGAAGCCGGGCGTCGCGGTCGGGATCAGGAAGCAGGAAATGCCCTTCTTGCCGGCGGCCTTGTCGGTCACGGCGAAGACAATCGCCATCTGGGCGTGCTTGCCGGTAGTGATGAACTGTTTGACGCCATTTAGCACGAAATGGTCACCATCGCGGTCGGCGCGGGTGGTGATGGCCGCGGCATCGGAGCCGGTATGCGGCTCGGTCAGGCAAAAGCAACCGAGCTTTTCGCCGCGGGCCAGAGGCTTGAGCCATTCTTCCTTTTGCGCGTTCGTGCCGTATTTCATGGTGATGCCGCAGGCCAGGGAGTTCTGGACGGAAACGATGGTCGAGGTGGCACCATCGCCGGCCGCGATTTCTTCCAGGGTCAGTACCAGAGACATGTAATCCATGCCGGCACCGTCCCATTCTTCGGGGACGACCATGCCGAGGGCACCGAGTTCGCCCAATTCCTTGAGGGCTTCGGCCGGGAATGTGTGGTTGCGGTCCCAATCAGCGGCGAAGGGGGCGAGACGTTCCTGCGCGAAGGCGCGCATGGTGTCGCGGATCATTTCCTGTTCTTGCGTGAGTATCATGTTGTTTCCTTGCGATAGCTGGTTAGCCAGACGCCGGCGATGACCAGCAGGCCCCCGGCGAGAACTGAAAGGCCGAGGCGCTCGTCGAGCAGAACAGCAGCCTGCAGGACGGCGAAGACCGGTACCAGATTGATGAAAACCGAAGCTCGGGCGACGCCGATTTGATGCACTGCGCTGGTGAACCAGGTATAGGCCATGGCGGTCCCGAAAATGGCGAGAAAGCCCATGCTGGCCCACACCCTCAGCGACCATTCGGCCGGTGCAATATCGCCCTGGAAAACGGCGGCGATGCCGAGGAAAAGGGCGCCGAGCAGGCTGGCATAGAGGGTCACGGCGAGGGCGGGCAGGGTTTGTGAAACGCGTCGCCCGATGAAAGTGTAGGACGCCCAGCTCAGGGCGCAGCCGAGAATCAGCCATTCGCCGGGGCCGACACTGCCTTGCAGCAGGGCGAAGGGGTCGCCGTTGCCAATCACCGTCAGGCAGCCGGCCATGGCGATGGCAATGCCCAGGCCTTTGGCGACCGACATTTTTTCCTGGCCGAACAGCCAGGCGAGCAGCGCCACCATTACCGGGTTAAGGGCGACGACCAGGGCGCCGCGCCCGGCAGCCAGATGCTGAAGACCGTAGAAAAAGCACAGGCCGTAGAGGAATACACCGGTAAAGGCCAGCGCCGCCATCACACCCCATTCCTGTCGGCCGGCCGGCAATGGCAGGCGACGACCGCTGCTTACGGCAAAGGCGGCGACGACCAGCCCGGCCAGCACAAAGCGCAGGGAGGCGACGGCGAGCGGTGCCGCGACCTCCTGCGCGATGATGCGTCCGGCAATCCAGGTGCCGCCCCACATGAACATGGCTGCTATCAGCTTGAAATAGGTGAGTGAAGTCGCCGCTTGCGGCAATTACAGCATTTCCACGGCCAGGGCCGTTGCTTCGCCACCGCCGATGCACAGGCTGGCAACGCCGCGCTTCAGACCGTACTTTCTGAGGGCGCCGAGCAGGGTGACGACGATGCGGGCGCCGGAAGCGCCAATCGGGTGGCCGAGGGCGCAGGCGCCGCCGTGGATGTTGACCTTGGCCGGGTCTAGCTTGAGGTCGTGCAGCGAGGCCATGGTGACGACGGCGAAGGCTTCGTTGATTTCGTAGAGATCAACCGATTCCGCAGTCCAGCCCGTTTTTGCGAAGAGCTTTTGCATGGCGCCGACCGGGGCCGAGGGGAAGAGGGCGGGGACGCCGGCGTGGGTGACGTGGGCGACGATGCGGGCGAGCGGCTGGAGGCCGAGTTGGGCGGCCTGCGAGGCGCGCATGAGGACCATGGCGGCGGCGCCGTCGGAAATCGACGACGAGTTGGCCGGGGTGACCGTGCCGTCCTTCTTGAAGGCCGGCTTGAGGGTCGGAATCTTGTCCACATTGACGGCAAACGGGCCTTCATCCTTGTCGATGACGACATCGCCCTTGCGGCCGGCAACGGTGGTCGGGGCGATTTCCCAGGCAAAAGAGCCATTGTTGCTGGCTTCGATGGCGCGGGTGGTCGAACGGATGGCGAATTCGTCCTGCGCTTCACGGGTGAAACCGTAACTGCTGGCGCATTCTTCGGCGAAGGTGCCCATCAGGCGACCACGGGTTTCCTTTGAATAGGCATCTTCCAGGCCGTCCATGAACATGTGGTCCATCATCTGGCCGTGGCCGAGGCGATAGCCGCCGCGCGCCTTGGGCAGCAGGTAGGGGGCGTTGGTCATCGACTCCATGCCGCCGACCACGGCGGCACCGTACGAGCCGGCGAGGATACCGTCGTGACCGAGCATGGTCGCCTTCATGGCTGAACCACAGACCTTGTGGATGGTGGCGCAACCAGCCGTCAGCGGCAGGCCGGCCTGCAATGCCGCCTGGCGAGCCGGGGCCTGGCCCTGGCCGGCT
>CAIYYE010000404.1 GCA_903930395.1 uncultured beta proteobacterium | reverse complement strand
TTTGCCGGTGCCTTCGGTTTGCAGTGGGGCATCGGCGTCTTCGTCGATGCGTTGCAGGCCCAGGGCTGGGCGAGCGAAGCGGCATTTCGTGCGGCCTTCTTCACATTGCTCGGTGGTCAGCTTCTGGCATTGCTCTGGATGGTCAGACCCCAGCGGCAAGGCTGAAATGGCCGGCTGACCCGCTCAGAATTCGAGCGGATCGACCTCGATATGCCAGCGCAGTTTGGCCGGTGCCTTGATCGCCTCGATGGCTTCCCGCCAGCACGGCAGAAAGTTCTGCAAGGCGGGGCGTGAATAGGACTCGGCGAGCAGTTGGCCACGCTCGAGATTGGCCAGGCGCGCCAGCTTCATCGGCACCGGATCGTAGATCATGACTTTTTCATGTTCGCCAACGACCGACAATTCCGCGGCGGCGGCCAGGAAAGCAATCGAGTCCGCCATCGCCGGCGCTTCGGCGCGCAGCACGGCCTGGAAAGAATATGGCGGGAAGCCGGCCTGCTCGCGCTCCTTGAGCTGCTGGGCAGCAAAACCCGGAAAGTCGTGCTCGGCCAGCGCAGCGAACAAGGGATGATCCGGATATTCGGTCTGGATCAGCACCTCGCCCTTCAGTTCGGCCCGCCCCGCCCTTCCGGCGACCTGCATGAGCTGGGCAAACAGTCGCTCCGGCGCCCGCCAGTCAGCCGCGTAAAGCGCAGCATCGGCGCCCAGCGCACCGACCAGCGTCAGCTTGGGAAAATCGTGGCCCTTGGCCAGCATCTGGGTACCGACCAGAATATCGGCTTCGCCCCCGTGAATCAGTTCAAGCATCGTTTCCCACTGCTTGCGGCTCTTCACTGAATCGCGGTCAACGCGCAGGATGCGCGCCTCGGGAAACTGCCCTTGCAGCCACACTTCAAGGCGCTGGGTACCTCGTCCGAAGGGGTGAATATCCTGATTGCCGCAGGTCGGGCAAGCCTTCGGCACCCGGTGTTCGCAGCCACAGTGATGACAGCGCAGCCGGCGATCGGCAAGGTGCAGCACCATGTTGGCTGCACACCGTGTGCAGCGGGAGATCCAGCCACAGGCCGGACAGGCCAGCACCGGGGCGTAGCCACGGCGATTGAGGAAAACCAGGCTTTGCTCGCCACGGGCCAGACGCTCCTTGATGGCCGTAATCAGGGGGGGGCTGACGCCCTCCTGCAAGGCCAATTTGCGCGTATCGAGAATGTGCACCGCCGGCAGCGTCGCTTCCGGGTTGGCGCGCTGATTCAGGGTAAGCAGGCCATAGCGTCCGCCCTGGGCATTGGCCCAGGACTCCAGCGAGGGCGTCGCCGAACCGAGCAGAATAGGAATACCCAGCTGGTGCGCACGAAAGACCCCGACATCGCGCGCCGAGTAGCGCATGCCGTCCTGCTGCTTGAAAGACGGATCGTGCTCTTCATCGATGACGATCAGTCCCAGACGCGGCAGCGGCGTGAAAATCGACAGGCGGGTGCCGAGAATGATGTTGGCCTCGCCGGAAAAGGCGGCCCGCCAGTTTCGTTCGCGTGCCGCTTCGGCCAGTTCGCTGTGCAGGGAAACCACCCCGGCCTCGGGAAAGCGGGCGCGTACCCGTCCTTCCAGCTGCGGCGTCAGGTTGATTTCCGGCACCAGCAGCAAAGCCTGGCGACCGGCAGCCATGGCTTGCTCGACCAGGCGCAGATAGACCTCGGTCTTGCCGCTGCCGGTCACCCCGTGCAACAGATGGACTGAAAAACCGCCGACCAGATCGATCGCCGCCAAAGCACTGGCTTGTTCCCCGGTCAGCGCCGGTGCTTCGACCGGATCAGGGATTCGCGTTGCCCGGCCGTTCCGCCGCTCCGGTGGATCAAGGCGTTTCAAACCGGCAGGCAGGGCTTGCAGAACGACTTCACCGAACGCTGCTTGATAGTAAGTGCTTGCAAATTCACATAGCCGGAAGAAATCGGCGGGCAAGGGCGGTAAATCACGGAGGATTTCGCCAGCCGCCTTGAGCTGATCTTGCGGCCAGTCGCTGGCGTCGACCACCTCGACAATCACCCCGATTTTTTCGCCCCGCCCGAAGGGTACCCGCACCCGCAGACCGATATCCGTAGTCGAGGCAAGCTCAGCCTTGTAGTCAAAGAGGCGATGCAAGGGCAAATCGAGGGCAACGCGCAAAACGGGCATGGATTTACCGGCCAGAAGCTTCAATTGCTCAAAAATTCAGCCTGATTTCGAGCAAAAATCGGGGCTTTCCGAGTTGTCCACAAATTCTGTGGATAACTTTGTGAATTTCTTTTCGGGTTTGGCGCCAAATAGCGGTTTCGTAAGGACTTTGCTACTTTGCCGAAATATTGAGCAACACAAAAATTCGTTTAAATACAATTATTTAAAGAAACTGTGTTGCGTCAAGGGTTTTCCAGGATTTATTTTCAGCAGGCAGCAAAGCTCTGTGTATAAGTCAAGCTTTGCTGGCCACTTATGGGGCATTACTTACGTAATAGGCGGCTGTGTCCGTGCACCGTTTCGACCAGTGCCGTGACACTTTCCGGCGGCGTGAATTGCGAGATGCCGTGGCCGAGATTGAAAACGTGGCCGGTATTGCCCGCGCCAAAGCTATCGAGCACTTTCTTCGCCTCAGCCGCAACGACTTCCGGGCGGGCAAACAGCACATTCGGATCAAGGTTACCTTGCAAGGCCACCTTGTCGCCAACGCGACGGCGCGCCTCACCGATGTCGATGGTCCAGTCGAGACCGACAGCGTCGCAGCCGATGTCGGCAATCTTTTCCAGCCACAGGCCACCGTTCTTGGTGAACACTATGCTCGGAATGCGCTGGCCGTCTTTTTCCTTTTTCAGGCCGGCGACGATGCGACGCATGTATTGCAGAGAAAATTCTTCATAGGCCGCATTGGACAGCGAGCCGCCCCAGGTGTCGAAAATCATGACGGCCTGGGCTCCGCTGTCGATCTGGGCGTTCAGATAGGCAATGACCGAATCGGCGGTCACCGAGAGGATGCGGTGCAACAGGTCCGGGCGGTTGTAGAGCATGCCCTTGATGTTGCGGAAGTCGCTCGACCCCTCGCCTTCGACCATGTAGCAGGCCAGCGTGTAAGGGCTGCCGGAGAAGCCGATGAGTGGCACCGAGTTGTCCAGGGCACGGCGGATTTCCGAGACGGCATCCATGACATAGCCGAGGTGCTCGTAGGGATCAGTCACCGTCAGATTGTTGATGGCCCATTCCTCGCGGAGCGGACGCTCGAACTTGGGGCCCTCGCCTTCGGCGAAATAGAGACCGAGACCCATGGCGTCGGGCACCGTGAGAATGTCGGAGAACAGGATGGCGGCGTCGAGGTTGTAGCGGGCGAGCGGTTGCAGCGTGACTTCGCAGGCCATCGTCGGCGACTTGCACAGGTTCAGGAAATTACCGGCCCGTTTGCGCGTTTCGCAATACTCGGGGAGGTAACGGCCAGCCTGGCGCATCAGCCACAGGGGGGTGTATTCGGTCGGCTCCTTGAGAAGGGCGCGCAGGAAAGTATCGTTCTTGGGTCGGCTCACGTCGGACTCCGCCTGAAAATCAGAAAGGCGGAATTATCCGCCATTCGAGGCGCCGGGTCACTGTTGATCGATCAGCCGCCCGGCCCGATCCAGAACTAATCCTCGCTGCGTTTGCCGAGCTTGACGTCGAGCTGCTTGAGTTTCCGGTAAAGATGCGTTCGCTCCAGCCCGGAACGATCCGCCAGCTTGGTCATGTTGCCCCCCTCAAGGCGCAAATGATGCTCGAAATACATTTTTTCGAAGGCATCGCGTGCCTCGCGCAAAGGCTGATCGAAAAGCGGCAAAAGTGAATGGCTTGCCGGGCTGACACCCGTATCCGTCGGCATCACACGGGCCACATCTTCGGCCGTGATCTGCTCGTCCAGCGACGTGATGGCAAGATTGCGAACGAGTGCGTAGAGATCGTTCCAGCTTGATTCCGCACCGCTCTTCCACGACAGGGTGCGCAGCGCATTGAGCGCCGCGCTCGACAGGCGACGGGCCGGCACCTCGCCGCGCTCGACGAAATTGCTGAGCAGGAGGCTGGCAATTTCCGGCAAGTCGTCGCCATGACCGACCAGAGAGGGCATGGCCACCCAGATTTCGCCCAGGCGGGCCAGCAGCTTGCTATCCCAGCCCGCTTCGCCCAGCGCACTGGCGCTGCTCACGGTCGCTGCAATCAGTTGCAGATTGAGCTTTTCCAGCCGGTCAAGCGCAAACGCCATGTTCATTTGCTGCATCTTGCCCAGCCCGGCCATCTCCGGGACGAAGAGGATGCCACCCGTCACCTTCTCGAGCATCTCCTGAGACAGCGCGCTGCTCACGCCGGACAGGTCGAGCCACGGCGCCCGTGGCGGCTGCAGGGTACGGGCGCAAATTTCAGCCATGCCGCCGTTGGCCCCCTTGATCAGCAAAACGGGCGACTTGGCCGCAGCCTGTTCCAGACGTCGCTTGAATTCCTTGACGAAGGAAAGCCGGCTGAAGGCCTCGAGCGTAAGCGCCGGGCGAGCCAACGGCTTGTCGTGCTTGAGTGCCTTCTGGACGGTGGACAGCAGCTTTTGCAGGGCAATCGGCTTTTCAAGGAAGTCGAAGGCGCCGAAGCGCGTCGCCTCGACAGCCGTATCGATGGTGCCATGCCCGGACATCATGACCACCGGCATGTTGAGATGACCGGCCGCATGCCATTCCTTGAGCAAGGAAATACCGTCGGTATCCGGCATCCAGATGTCGAGCAGGACCAGATCGGGCCGCAGTTCGTTGCGGATCAGGCGGGCCGCCGTGGCATTTTCGGCGACGCGCACGTCGTAGCCTTCGTCGATCAGGATTTCCGACAAGAGTTCACGGATGCCGACTTCGTCGTCAACGACCAGAATGATTGCCATTTTTGGCTTCCTCCGCTTTTACCAGGGGCAGGCGGATGTCGATCCGCGCACCGCCCCCGGCTGCATTGCTGATTTCGATGGTGCCCAGGTGTTCCTCGACAATTTTCTTGACGATGGGCAAGCCCAGGCCGGTGCCGCGAGCCTTGGTAGTGACATAGGGTTCGAAGATGCGCGGCAGCAGCTCGACCGGAAAACCGGGGCCATTGTCGGCAATGCTCAGGCCGGCCTGACGACCGAGCTTTTCAGTCTGGATCAGGATGCGGGAGTCGTCACGCCCCTCGAGCGCATCTTCGGCATTACGCAGCAGATTGTGGATGATTTGTCGCAGTTGCGTGGCATCGCCGAGAATAGGGGGCAAATCCGCCGCCAGATTCGATTCGATGGTGGCCGACGAACTTTCGTACAAACCCAGCACTTCACCGATCAATTCGTTGAGGTCGAGCTCGGCCACTTCCGGCGCTGGCATCCGGGCGTAGTCGCGGAAGTCGTCGACCATGCGCTTCATGGCCTGGACCTGGTTGATGATCATCTGGGTGCCACGCGCCAGCATGTCGGCATCACCGTTCGACAGCTTGTCGGCCAGCTTGAACTGCAGGCGTTCGGCCGAAAGCTGGATAGGCGTCAGCGGATTCTTGATTTCGTGCGCCAGGCGACGCGCCACTTCACCCCAGGCCGCGCTGCGCTGTGCGGCGATCAGGCGTGTCACGTCATCGAAGACCACGACATCGCCCCCGCCACTGGTTTCCGGCAGGCGGGAGCCACGCAACAGCAGGACCTGCGGCATGCCGTTCGGCCTTTCCATTTCAAGCTGGGCTTGCCACTCGACATCTTCCGTTGCCGAAAAATGCTCGCGGATGAAGGTTCCAAGCGACTGCTGACGTGGCCAATCGTCAGCGGCGGCGCCGACCAGACCCATGAAATCATCGTTCAAGATCGTCAGGGCACCTTCGTTGACGGTGCGCAAGACAAAATGCCGG
>CAIYYE010000403.1 GCA_903930395.1 uncultured beta proteobacterium | reverse complement strand
TGTCGGTTTCGCGGCTGGCCGTGCCGTTGCCGATGGCGACCAGGCTGACCTGGTGTTTGGCGGCCAGGCGGGCGATGGTGGATAGCGAGCCGTCCCAGTCGCAGCGCGGCTCGTGCGGGTAGATGGTGGCGTGGTCGAGCATCTTGCCGGTGGCGTCGACGATGGCGATCTTGCAGCCGGTGCGGATGCCGGGGTCAATGCCCATGGTGACATGTTGGCCGGCCGGGGCGGCGAGCAGCAGATCCTTGAGATTGCGCCCGAAAACGCGGATGGCTTCTTCCTCGGCGCGCTCGCGCAGCTCGTTCATGAGTTCGAGTTCGAGGTGGGTGTAGACCTTGACCTTCCAGGTCCAGCGCACGGTGTCGGCCAGCCACTTGTCGGCCGGGCGGTTCTGCGGCTTGATGCCGAAGCGCACGGCAATGCGCTGTTCGCAGGGGTTCTGCGTGCCCGGCTTGATGGCCTCCGGGTCAAGTTCGGAATCGAGGACCAGCGCCACCTGCAACATGCCTTCATTGCGGCCGCGCAGCAGGGCGAGGGCGCGGTGCGAGGGCATGCTCGCCACCGGCTCGGCAAAGTCGAACCAGTCGCGGAACTTGGCGCCTTCGGTTTCCTTGCCGGCAACCACGGTCGAGCGGACATGGCCGTGTTCGCTCAGATACTGGCGCAACAGGCCGAGCAATTCGGCATCCTCAGCAAACTTTTCCATGAGGATCTGGCGGGCGCCATCGAGCACGGCGCGGGCATCGGCAAAGCCGGCCTCGGCGTTGAGGTATTTTTCTGCCTCGTTATCCGGCGTCAGGTTGGGGTCGGCCAGGAGGCCGAGGGCAAGCGGCTCGATGCCGGCTTCGCGGGCGATCTGGGCCTTGGTCCGGCGCTTCTGCTTGTAGGGCAGGTAGAGGTCTTCGAGGCGCTGCTTGGTTTCAGCATCGCTGATCTCGGCCTTGAGTTCGGGCGTCAGCTTGCCTTGTTCCTCGATGCTGGCGAGGATGGCGCTGCGCCGGTCTTCGAGGTCGCGCAGATAGCCCAGGCGTTCTTCCAGATTGCGCAGCTGGGTGTCATCAAGGCCGTCGGTCGCCTCCTTGCGGTAACGCGAGATGAAAGGCACGGTGGCACCTTCGTCGAGCAGGGCAATGGCGGCATTGACCTGGGCCGGGCGGACGCCGAGTTCGGCGGCAATGCGGTGTTCGATGGATGGCAGCATGGGTGCGGCAGCGCAGCAAAAATGGGGGGTGCACTATGCGCAATCCGGCTGGAAAATACAACCGTTCAAGCATGGTGTAGGATGCAGCAGGCTTTATTCCATTTGCGAGGAGAAAAAATGAAAATTGAAACCTATTTGTTTGGCACGATTGAAGTCAGCCCGGAAAAAGTGATCAATTTCCCGGCCGGTCTGGCCGGCTTTGAGCAGAGCAAGCGCTTCATGCTGGCCCACGAAGAGGGCAAGGAGAATCCGGCTACTTATACGCTGCAGTCACTCGACGAGCCGACCCTGGCCTTCGAGATTGTTGATCCGACGACCCTCGGTTACAACTACGAGCTGGTCCTCAACGATGCCGAAAATGCCCTGCTGCAGTCGCCCGCTGCCGAGGATGTGCTGGTCATGCAGATTCTCTTCAAGCAGAACGAAGAGGGTAAGTCGGGGATAATGCCTATCCTGCGCGCCCCGCTGGTGATCAATACCCGTGCTCGGGTCGGCCTGCATAAAATCATGGAAAGCATGCGTCCGAACATTACCTTGTCGAATCTGGCCAGTTCGGTCTGAAGGTAACGCCGCTCTGTTGTTGGTGAGCGTTGCAGCGGAGAATCCACGATCACGCTGGTCGTGGATTTTTTACAGGTGCTTGGCGGCTTCCCTGAACGATAGCCCGGACAAGCGTTCCCGGTGGGCGTCGAGAAAGTCGCGGACAGCAAGCGGGTCGGTCCGGGCGTATTGGCGCAATGCCCAGCCGATGGCCTTGCGGATGAAGAACTCGCGCTCGTCGGCACAACGCAGACAGTAATCGAAGAGTCGTGCCGTGTCGGTCTTTTCCTTCCGATCCAGTTGATGCAGCAGGGCAATGCGGCGCAGCCAGAAATCGGGCGCGTCGATCAGGGCATCCATGCGCTTGACCAGGTCCGGTTCGCGCGCGACGAGCTTGCCTATGCTCACGGCCAGGCCATCGACCGAGTCCCACCAGGATTTCTCCTGCACCAGCCCTTCCAGTGCCGGCAGGTCGCTGCGCTTCAGGCGCTTGTGATGCTGGCGCAAAAGGTCGACGGCAACGTACTGGTATTCGCGTTCGGGCAGGGCCCAGAGTTCGCGGGCGGCTTCGACCGGGTCGCCAGGGTAGGCGCGCAGGATGGCCAATGTCGCCAGGCGACGTGGCGGGGTCTGGATGCCGAAAAAAGCGAACTGGTCTTTCATGTAGGCTGCCATGCCCCTCGCTCTGCCGGCGTCGGCCAGCGGGGTCAGGGCTTGCTGGATGCGGGCTGCAAAGTCGCTCACGATTTTCCCCTGGCGTTGCCGCCGAGTACTTTCTTGATCTCGCCGTTGCAGGCATTGGCGACGCGCTCATATTCTGCGGCTGTGTCTATCTTCGCCTGAGCCTCGTCGGCGCGCCTGATCTGTTGCTGGACGTAGGGTGCCCAGCGCGTATCGAACTCCTGCTGGATCAGGCGGCCGGCCTGGCCGACCGGCCCGCGCCAGACTTTGTCGGCGGCAAAACGGGCGTTCAGGGCTTCCGTCAATTCCTTTTCGAGAGCGACGATGTGCCGCTGGTAGGTTTCGACGTGGCGCATCTCGTGGTCGTGGATTTCCCGGTAGGCGCAAGTTCCCCGCGGGAATTCCCTGGCCACGTAGACGGTCATCGGATTGAATCCGTAGCGCAGCGTGATCTGCGGGCTGGCGCATTCCCAGCGCCCGCGGGCATCGGTGATCGATGGCGAATTCGAGGCAAAACTCACCATCGCGTTGCCGCGCGTCAGGCCCAGGACATGCCTGCCGGGACGAGCCAGTTCGGCGGCGATCGTGTTGAGGGCGCGGAAGCTGTATTCCGTGTTGTAGGTAATCGGAACCTCGATGCGTTGGACCGTCACCGAAGGTTTCGGCAACTGGTCGCAGGGATCGGCCCCGGCCGGGCCGGCGAGCGCCAGCAGGAGCAGCAAGTAAAACCGCCCGATCACGCGGCGTTGGTGGGCCGTGCGAATCAAACCGGTGACAGCGTGTCGCGATAGCGCCGGGCGTTGGCGACGTAGTGCTCGGCCGACTTTTGCAGATTGGCGACATCCTGATCGCTCAGTTCGCGCACCACCTTGCCGGGCGAACCGACGATGAGCACCCGGTCGGGGAAAACCTTCCCCTCCGGGATCAGGGTATTGGCCCCGACGATGCAACCCTTGCCGATCACGGCGCGGTTGAGAATAACCGAGCCGATGCCGATCAGGCTGCCGTCACCGACCGTACAGCCGTGCAGCATGACGAGATGGCCGACGGTGACGTTGTTGCCGATATGCATGGGGACGCCTTCATCGGTATGCAGCACCGAGCCGTCCTGGATATTGGTGTTGTCGCCGATGTGGATGGGATCGTTATCGCCGCGCAGCGTGGCATTCCACCAGATCGAACTGTTGGCCCCGAGGCGAACGTCGCCGATGACCGTGGCGTTGGCGGCGATCCAGGTGTTGTCGCCGAGCTGGGGCTGTTTGTCGCCGAGGCGGAAGAGGGACATGCGGGCTCCTTGATGGTTTTGAAAATTGGCAGGGTTTTGGCCTTGACCGAGTCATCGCCAATATTACCTGCATTGCCCTGTCCGGGTCGGGCTGGCATGATCGGGCCATTCTGTCGTGAGGATTTCGAGATGAGCGATTTATCGGCCTTGACCGCCGCCATACGGGCCTTTCGCGATGCCCGCGACTGGCGGCAGTTTCATACCCTGCGCAACCTGATCACCTCGCTCAACCTCGAGTCAGCCGAATTGCTCGAACTGACCCAATGGAAGAGCGACGCCGAAGTCGAGGCGCTGCCAGCCGACCCGCAGGCGGCCGAAGCCCTGCGCGACGAATGCGCCGACATCCTGCTCTACCTGCTGCTCATCGCCGACAAGACTGGCATCGACCTGGCCGCTGCTACCCACGCCAAACTGGCGAAAAACGAGCTCAAGTATCCGGTCGAAAAAGCCTATGGCTCACGGGCCAAATATACGGAGCTCTAGCGGCCTCGACTCCAGGCAACTACGTCGTCTCGCTCTCCAGCGTGTATTTCGCGCCGTCCCCCTGGGCGAGCAGGGTGGCCAGTGTCGGCAGTGTGTCGTGCAGGGTTTTTTCCAGCGTCCACGGCGGGTTGATGATGAACATGCCGCTGCCGTGCATGCCATAGCCGTCGCGCGACGGGGCCTTGACCTCGAGCGTGGCATGCAGCCAGTTGGCGGCACCCAGACGTTTGAGTTTGTCCGGTAACTGGCGCGATTCCGGTTTGCCCAGCATGGGATACCACAGCGCGTAGGTGCCGGTGGCAAAGCGCGTCAGCGAATCCTGCAGGGCCTTGATGACAGCCGTGTAGTCGTTCTTCGTTTCATAGGAGGGGTCGATGAGGACCAGCGCCCGGCGTGGCGGTGGGGGCAGGATGGCCTTGAGGCCAAGGAATCCGTCACCCTGGGTGATCGCCACGGCGCGGCCGCTGCCCTTGAAGCACTCGGTCAGCAGCTTGCCGTCAGTGCTGTGCATTTCGTAGAGGCGCAGGCGGTCGCTGTCACGCAGCAACTGCCGGGCCAGCCACGGCGAACCCGGGTAATGGCGCAACTGGCCGTCCGCGTTGAGCATCTTGACGAAATCGAGGTAATTGAGCGCTGCCTTGGGCAGGCCCTTGGCTTCCCAGAGCCGGCCGACGCCGTCGCGGTATTCGGCGAGCTTGCTGGCATGGGCGGAATCCAGCGCATAACGCCCTGCCCCGGCGTGGGTGTCGATGATCCAGAAGGGCGCCGGCTTTTCAGCCATGTATTCGGCGATTTCGATCAGGATGAGGTGTTTCAGTACGTCGGCATGGTTGCCGGCGTGAAAGGCATGGCGGTAGCTGAGCATTAGGTGTGGGGCTGATCCAGGGCGAAGAATTCTAGTCCTTCATTGGCTTCCATGCATGTCCCGATTTGCCGGTGCAGCGAGTGCCCCGGCAGCTTGAGGGTGATTTGCTGGCCGGTCCGGTAGGTGCCGGGCGCGGTAATCAATCCGGAATGCTTGCCATAGGCGGGCAGGCTGTGCAGGAAGACGGCCCGCTGTTCCGTTGATTCGTCGGCCACGATGTCGACGACGCTGACCTGTGGCGACATCAGCTGCAAGCCGAGTTCGAGCCGAACGTCGGACGACGAGATACGACGGACCAGGCAGACGTGAATCTTGCTCGATTCACGCGGTTGCAGGGCAACGATGTCGCCGGCGCCGAGCTTGCGTTTCTCGCCCTTGATGAAGCGGAGCAGGAAACCGTCCGGGCTTTCGTCGATCATGGCCCATTCGCTGCTCGAGTAATCCCGGCCGTCGTAGCGCGAGGCCGAATCAACTGCGCGGCGGGACAGGGCGTTGCCGTCGAGCAGGCTGAGGACCGAGCCGAAGCCACTGACGAGGTCGCCGCGTGGACGAAAACGGGTCCTGCTAAAACGGCGGGCGCTCTTGCCGCTGATGGCCAGGCGTAGCGTCTGGAGCAGGGCTGGCGAGGCGTTGAGATCGGGGTCGATGGTCTTGCCGGGGCGGCGCATGAGATTGCGGTCGAGCGCCGCGATGACCAGATTGCAATCGACGAGCAGGCCCCCGAAAACGGAGGTTCCGGACGGTATGCGCATGAGCGGATAGCCGGGATTGCCTTCGTCGGGGCGAACCAGAAAGGCGTGGCCATCGGTCTGGCCGATGCCGGTGTCCGGTGTGACCTCGGCGACCTGTGCATAGGCAGCCAGTTGCCGCGTGCAGACGTTGATCGTTTCGAGTTCGGTGCGCGGCAGCTTGGTCGGTTCGAGGTAGGCGAAGAGCAGGGCGCCGAGGT